>JANOEG010000122.1:0-5949 GCA_031413095.1 Burkholderiales bacterium
GGCCGTCATGCATGACGACGATCTGGTCGGCCATCGTCATCGCCTCGATCTGGTCGTGCGTGACGTACACCGACGTGGTCTTCAGCCGCTGGTGCAGCTCCTTGATTTCGGTGCGCATGGCCACGCGCAGCTTGGCGTCGAGATTCGACAGCGGCTCGTCGAAGAGAAAGACCTGGGGGTCGCGCACGATGCAGCGCCCCATCGCGACGCGCTGTCTTTGTCCGCCCGACAACTGCCGCGGAAAACGATCGAGCAGCGGCGCCAGGCCGAGGATGGCCGCGGCCTTGCCGACGCGCTCGTTGATGAAGGCCTTGTCTTTCTTGGCCAGCGTCAGCGAAAACGCCATGTTGTCGCGCACCGTCATGTGCGGGTACAGCGCGTAGTTCTGGAACACCATCGCGATGTCGCGCTCCTTGGGCGGCACCTGGTTGACGACCCTGTCGCTGATGGCGATCTCGCCGCCGCTGATGTTCTCGAGCCCAGCCACCATGCGCAGCAGCGTGCTCTTGCCGCAGCCCGAGGGGCCGACGAGCACGGTGAACGAGCCATCGGGAATCTCGATAGAGACACCGTGCAGCACGGCGGTTTCGCCGAAGCGCTTCTGCACGTTGCGGATGCTGACACTGGCCATCGAAGGAGTTCTCGCGGGTTGCCGAGCCGTTGCAAACGGCGCGGTGCGAGTTGTATGATGACCCGATCACCATGTCAATTGCGGTATTTACCCCGGGTCGTCCGAAGTCCTCTCCCGAGAAGCTGCAGACAGCGCGCCTGTCTGATCGGCTGGCGGCGCTGATCGAGGCCCAGATCGACGGCGGTGAGATCCTCACCGGCGCCCGCCTTCCCACCGAGCAGCAGTTGGCGATGGCGCACGGCGTCTCGCGCACCGTGGTGAGAGAGGCGGTGCACCAGCTCAAGTCGCAAGGCCTGGTGCGCTCGCGCCAGGGCTCGGGCGTGTACGTCACCGAGCCGCCGGCGCACCGCGCCTTGGCCTTCGACCCCAAGCTGCTGGAGTCGATGGACGCCGTGGTTCAAATGGTCGAGCTGCGGCGTGTGATTGAGGGCGAGATGGCGGCGCTGGCCGCCACGCGGGCCACGCGCGCGCAGCAGGCCGCCTGCAAGCGCGCGCTGCTTGCCATCGACGCTGCCACCGAGCGCGGCGAGCTCGGTGTCGAGGAAGACCTGGCGTTTCACCGCAGCGTCGGCGAAGCCACCGGCAACCCGCAGTTCGTGCGCCTGCTCGGCATCCTCGAATCCTATTTGCGTGACGCGATGACGGTGACCAAAGGCCATGAATCGAAGCGGGCCGACTTCATGGCCCAGGTGCGGCGCGAGCACCGCGCGATCCTCACCGCAGTCCTGTCCGGCGACCCGAAGGCCGCGCGAGTTGCCGCGATCGAACATCATCTGAACGGCGAGCGGCGACTGATCGTCAGTGGGGCGATCAAGCCGTCGCGGGTGAGGAAACGCTGACATGACGACCCCCGGCTCGCTTTGCTCGCAGCCCCCGAGGGGCGGTCAGTCCGCTTGGGGTGGCCCGACGCTGACCTGACATGCCGAAGTTCGCAGCCAACCTGTCGATGCTCTACACCGAGCATGCATTTCTCGACCGCTTCGCCGCCGCGGCGGCCGATGGCTTCAAGGCCGTTGAGTACCTGTTCCCCTACGAACACTCTGCCGCTGAACTCGCCGCGCGCTTGAGGGCGAGCGGTTTGCAGCAGGTGCTGTTCAATGCGCCGCCGGGCGATTGGGCGAAGGGTGAGCGCGGCACGGCCTGCCTGCCGGGCCGCGAGACCGAGTTCCGCGCCGGCGTGACGCAAGCCATCGAGTACGCGCGCGCACTCGCCTGCCCTCGCATCCACCTGATGGCCGGACTCGCACCGCAAGGCGCTGACCGCGCCGTGCTGCGAAAAACCTACCTCGCCAACCTCGCCTGGGCGGCCGCGCAGGCGCGCGACATCAACTTCCTGATCGAGCCGATCAACGCCCGCGACATCCCGCGCTTCTTCCTCAACCGGCAAGACGAAGCGCATGCGATCGTGCTCGAGGTCGGCGCACTGAACCTCAAGGTGCAGATGGACCTCTACCACTGCCAGATCGTCGAAGGCGACCTGGCGAAGAAGATCGAGATGTATTTGCCGACGGGCCGCGTCGGCCACTTCCAGATCGCCGGTGTGCCCGAGCGCCATGAGCCGGACATCGGTGAACTGAACCACCCGTACCTGTTCGAGCTGATCGATCGGCTCGGTTATGACGGTTTCATCGGCTGCGAGTACCGGCCGAAGGGCAACACTTCTGCGGGGCTCGGCTGGCTCCGCAATCAACTCAAGACAACGACCCCATGAAACTCCTCATCACCGGCGGTGCCGGCTTCATCGGCGCCCGGCTCGCACGCACGCTGCTCACCCGCAACTCGCTCGCCGGCGCACCGATCGACCAGATCGTGCTGGCCGATCAGTTCGCACCGCCGGCCGACCTGGTGGCGGAGAAACGCGTGCGTGCCCTCACCGGCCCGTTGCTCGAACAATGCGCCGGTTTTGCGGCCGAGCGCTTCGACGGCGTGTTTCACCTCGCCTCGGCGGTCAGCGGCGAGTGCGAGCTCGACTTTGATCTCGGCATGCGCTCGAATCTCGACTCGACACGCGCGCTGCTCGACGCCTTGCGCAAGGCCGGCAACACGCCGCGCATCGTCTTCTCCAGTTCGGTCGCGGTCTTTGGCCCCGATCCCGGCAAGCCGATGCCTGCCATCGTTGCCGACGACACGCTGCCCGCACCGCAGACCTCGTACGGCACGCAGAAGCTGATGTGCGAGCAGCTGATCGCCGACATGACGCGCAAGGGCTTCATCGACGGCCGCGCAGCGCGGTTGATGACGGTGACCGTGCGCCCCGGCAAACCGAACGCCGCCGCGTCGTCGTTCTTCAGCGGCGTCATCCGCGAGCCGCTGGCCGGTGTGGAGGCCATCTGCCCGGTCAATGCGAGCGTGTCGCACCCGGTGTTGTCACCGGCGCGCACGATCGACGCGCTGATCCGCATCTACGAAGCCAGCCGCGACGAGTTGAACGGCCGCCTGGCGCTCAACCTCCCGGCGCTCAACGTGACCGTGCAGCAGATGCTCGACGCGCTCGAAGCGGTGGCGGGGCCGAAGGTGCGCGCGCTGGTCAACTTCCAGCGCGACGTGCACATCGCCGGCATCGTGGCGAACTGGCCGCAAGGCGCGAGTTCAGCGCGAGCCGATGCGCTGGGCTTGAAAGCCGACACGTCGTTCGAAGAGATCATCCAGCAATACATCGCCGACCAGAAAGGCCCGCGTTCAGCATGAACACCATCGACTTGAAGAACCGCGTCGCCGTCATTACCGGCGGTGCGCAGGGCATCGGCTTTGCCGTGGCCGAGCGCTTCATTGCTTCGGGCGCAAAGGTCGTGTTGTGGGACATCGATGCCGCGCTGCTTGCCAAGGCGCAGAGCGCGTTGGGCGCCGCGGCGAGCACGGCCCGCGTCGAACTCACGGACGCGGATGCGGTGGCGGCCGCCACCGCCGCGGCGCTCGCGCAGCAGGGCCGCATCGACATCCTCGTCAACAACGCCGGCATCACCGGCGGCAACGCGCCGACCTGGGAACTGACGCCGGACATCTGGCGGCGCACGATCGAGGTCAACCTCGTCGCGCCCTACCTGACCTGCCATGCGATCGTGCCGACGATGATCAAACAAGGCTACGGCCGCATCGTCAACGTCGCTTCTGTGGCGGGCAAGGAAGGCAACCCGAACGCCAGTCACTACAGCGCCAGCAAGGCGGGGCTGATCGCACTGACCAAGTCGCTCGGTAAGGAACTGGCCACCAAGGGCATCCTCGTCAACGCCGTGGCGCCGGCCGCGGCGAAGACGGCGATATTCGACCAGATGAAGCCCGAGTTCATCGACTACATGCTGTCGAAGATTCCGATGGGCCGCTTCGTCGAACCCAATGAAATCGCTGCGGCGATCACCTGGCTGGCCAGCGAAGACTGCTCGTTCACCACTGCGTCGGTGCTCGACGTTTCCGGCGGACGCGCGACCTACTGAGCTTCGCCGGAGCGCCAGCGCTGCAACAGCGTCTGGTACTCGCCCTTCGATTCGTTGTACGCCGCTGCAAAGCCACGCGACTTGCAGCCGCCGCGTTCGTGCACGAGCTGGGTGCCGGCATCGACACCGAGGCGGCGCGACAGCTCGCGCAGTTCGGGCGTCATCGCCTGCTCGAGCAGCGGGCGCAATGCGGTGTGCCAATCGGCAGCGTCGCGCCGTGGGCACAGGCGGTCGAGCGCGGTGAGCAGGTCAGCGTGGAACACCAGGTCGCCGACCAGCGCGCCCTGCTCGTCATCGTCCACAGCGGCCAGCGGCGCGCTGGCGGCGCCTGGCGCGCCTTTGGCGGTGGCCGTGCTGACCACCAAGGTGAACGCCACAGCGACAGCCAGCCCGGCGAGCTGGAAGTGATGAGCGTGACGGCGAACGAATCGAAGCGGGCGCATGGCAAAGCACTTTAGGCCGCATCTGGCGTGGATGCCACGCCCGAAGCAGGGGAGCGCCACACGATGCGGCGCTGTCCTACGGGCGTTGCTTCGCGCGCCGTTGTGTCACGGTCTCGCCACCTTCCCCCCAAGTTATCGGGGTCGACCTCATCGATGATGACGGTGACGCTCTCGCGGCGCTTGTCGAGCACGGCCTGCACGACATCGGTCACGCCGGCGATCAGCTTGGCTTTCTGCTCGGCAGTTGTCGGCGTAGCGCGGCGTGCGATGCGGATGGTGACGAGGGGCATCGCTGGTTGCCTCGGCAGGCCTAGACCTTCTTCGCGGGCTTGGCTTGACCGACGACCTCGAGCCGGGCGTCAGCGACGCCGGCCCGCGTCATGCCGATCTTGCGCGCCGCGCCTGTGCTCAGGTCGCCGATGCGGTCCGGGCTCGACGGGCCGCGGTCATTGACGCGCACGACGACGCTCTTCTTGTTGGCCAGGTTGGTGACCTTGACGCGCGTGCCGAAAGGCAGCGTCTTGTGCGCCATCGTCATCGCGTTCATGTCGAAGCGCTCGCCGCTGGCCGTCTTGCGGCCGTGGAACCTGGCGCCGTAGTGGACGACCTTGCCTTCGCTGGCATCGCCGCTCGACGCGCCGGGTACAGCCGGCGCCGAGGCCGGTTGCGCGTGAGCAGCGCTGATCATGGAAAGCGCAGCGCACGCGGCCAGCAGGGTGATGCGCACATTCATCGAGCAAGGTCTCCAGAAAAAGTGGCGTCGTCAGCGATCGGTGATGCCCAGCCGGTCGAGCACCCCGTTGAGTTCGTCGAGCGAGCCGAAGGCGATCGCGATTTCGCCTTGCTCGCCCCATTTGGTTTTGCGCATCACGCGAATGTCGACCTGCGCCGTCAGCTTGTCGGCCAGCATTTCTTCCAGCCGCGTGATGTCGCGCGACTTCTGCGGCTTGGCGCGCGGCGACTGCGCAGCCCGGCCGCTACCGCCGCCGAGCGTGCTGGTCACGAGTTTCTCGGTGTCGCGCACCGAGAGCTTTTTCGCCGTGACTTCGTTGGCCGTGAGGATCTGCTGCGCCGCATCGAGCGCCAACAGCGCACGGGCGTGGCCCATTTCGATGTCGCCCGCCATCAGCATCTGCTGCACCGGCGCGGTCAGGTTGAGCAGGCGCAGCAGGTTGCTGGCCGCGCTGCGCGAGCGGCCGACGGCTTGTGCCGCCTGCTCATGCGTGAGCTGGAATTCATCGACCAGGCGCTTCAGGCCCTGCGCTTCTTCGAGCGGGTTCAAGTCTTCGCGCTGGATGTTCTCGATCAGCGCCATCACCGCGGCCGCTTCGTCGGCCACGGCCTTGACCAGCACCGGCACTTCGTCGAGGCCGGCCAATTTGGCCGCCCGGAAGCGCCGCTCGCCAGCGATGATTTCGTAACGGCCGGCGCCCGTGCCGCCGAT
>JANOEG010000123.1:0-2196 GCA_031413095.1 Burkholderiales bacterium
ATCACGTCGGCGGCCACCACCTGCTTCTGGAAGGGCATGGACCTGTCGTTCCCCGAGCACCGCATCAACATCATCGACACCCCCGGCCACGTCGACTTCACGATCGAAGTCGAGCGAAGCATGCGCGTGCTCGACGGCGCGGTCATGGTCTACGACTCGGTGGGCGGCGTGCAGCCGCAGTCGGAAACCGTCTGGCGCCAGGCCAACAAGTACAAGGTGCCGCGCCTCGCGTTCGTCAACAAGATGGACCGCACGGGTGCGAACTTCCTGAAGGTCTATGAGCAGATGAAGGTCCGTCTGAAGGCCAACCCGGTGCCGATCGTGATTCCGATCGGCGCCGAAGAAGGCTTCACGGGCGTCATCGACCTCATCAAGATGAAGGCGATCATCTGGGACGAGGCCTCGCAGGGCATGAAGTTCAGTTTCGAAGAGATCCCCGCCGAGCTGCTGGCCGAGGCGCAGAAGTGGCGCGAGAACATGGTCGAGGCCGCGGCCGAGGCCAGCGAAGCGCTGATGAACAAGTACCTGGAATCGGGCGAGCTGTCCGAGGACGAGATCAGGCTCGGCATCCGCACGCGCACGATCGCGGCCGAGATCCAGCCAATGTTCTGCGGCACGGCGTTCAAGAACAAAGGCGTGCAGCGCATGCTCGACGGCGTGGTCGAATTCATGCCTTCGCCGGCCGACATCCCGCCTGTGCCGGGCACCGACGACGACGAGAAGCCTGTCGTGCGCCATCGCATCGACGAAGAAAAATTCGCTGCACTCGCGTTCAAGCTGATGACCGACCCGTATGTCGGCCAGCTGACTTTCGTGCGCGTCTATTCGGGCGTGTTGAAGAGCGGCGACTCGGTTTACAACCCGATCCGCGGCAAGAAAGAGCGCATCGGCCGAATCCTGCAGATGCACGCCAACCAGCGCGAAGAGATCAAGGAAATTCTGGCTGGCGACATCGCTGCCTGCGTGGGTCTGAAAGACGTGACCACCGGCGAGACGCTGTGCGACCCGGATCACATCATCACGCTCGAGCGCATGGTGTTCCCGGAGCCGGTGATCTCGCAGGCCGTCGAGCCCAAGACCAAGGCCGACCAAGAAAAGATGGGCATCGCCCTCGGCCGCCTGGCTGCGGAAGATCCGTCGTTCCGCCTGCGCACCGACGAAGAGAGTGGCCAGACCATCATCTCCGGCATGGGCGAGCTGCACCTGGAAATCATCGTCGACCGCATGAAGCGCGAGTTTGGCGTCGAGGCCAATGTGGGCAAGCCGCAGGTCGCATACCGCGAGACGATCCGCAAGACCGCGACCGACATCGAAGGCAAGTTTGTGCGCCAATCCGGCGGCAAGGGCCAGTACGGCCACGTCGTCTTCACGGTCGAGCCGCAAGAGCCGGGCAAGGGCTTCGAGTTCGTCGATGCGATCAAGGGCGGCGTGGTGCCGCGCGAATTCATCCCTGCGGTGAGGAAGGGCGTCGAAGACTCGCTGCCCGCCGGTGTGCTAGCCGGTTATCCGGTCGTGGACGTGAAATGCACGCTCACCTTCGGCTCATACCACGAGGTGGACTCGAACGAAAACGCGTTCAAGATGGCGGCATCGCTCGGCTTCAAGGATGCGTGCCGCAAGGCGTCGCCGGTCCTGCTCGAGCCGATGATGGCGGTCGAAGTCGAAACGCCGGAAGACTATGCCGGCAACGTGATGGGCGATCTGTCCTCACGCCGCGGCATGGTGCAAGGCATGGACGACATGCCCGGCGGCGGCAAGGTCATCAAGGCTGAAGTGCCGCTGTCGGAGATGTTTGGCTACTCGACCACGCTGCGCAGCATGAGCCAGGGTCGTGCCACGTACACGATGGAGTTCAAGCACTACAGCGAGGCGCCGAAGAACGTCGCCGAAGCGATCATCACGGCGAGAACAAGCAAGTAAGCAGTAAAGCGGGCTTGCTGCGCGAGCCCTGTCCTTTGTGGTCTTCAGCCTCGGGGCAACGTTGCCAGTGACGTTGCGATGCGCGAAGACCTTAAACCTCCACTGGCAACGCTCTTTACTCACTCGGAGTTTCTGAAATGGCAAAAGGCAAATTCGAACGCACCAAGCCGCACGTTAATGTGGGGACGATTGGGCATGTGGACCATGGCAAGACCACGCTGACGGCGGCGATCACCACGGTGCTGAGCAAGCTGTATGGCGGTGAAGCCAAGGCGT
>JANOEG010000124.1:0-8026 GCA_031413095.1 Burkholderiales bacterium
GCACCACCGCCGCCACGTTCTCCGCCGTGAAGTTGAAATACTTGAACAGCGCCCCCGCCGGCGCGCTTTCGCCGTAGCGGTCGAGGCCGACCACCGCGGCGCAGCCGTACTTCCACCAGCCGTCGGTGACGCCGGCTTCAACGGCGATGCGCGGCAGCTTCGGCGGCAGCACGCTCGATTTGTACTCGGCGCTCTGGCGGTCGAACACGGTCGTGCTCGGCACTGACACGACGCGCACCGCGATGCCGTCCTTGGCCAGGGCCGCCTGCGCATGCAGTGCGAGTTGCACTTCGCTGCCGGTTGCGAGGATCACGGCTTGCGCCTTCTTCTTCAGGCCCACTTCGGCCGGCTCGGCCAGCACGTAGCCACCGCGGCTGATCAGGTCCAGGCTCGCCTTGGGCGCATACGGCAGGTTCTGCCGCGACAGCAGCAGCGCACTCGGGCGGCTGCGGTGTTCAATCGCGCAGGCCCAGGCGGCGGCGGTTTCTGCGCTGTCACCGGGGCGCCAGACATCGAGGCCGGGGATCAGGCGCAGGCTCGCTGCATGCTCGACGCTCTGGTGCGTCGGCCCGTCTTCGCCGAGACCGATGCTGTCGTGCGTGAAGACATGGATGACGCGGATGCCCATCAGCGCAGCCATGCGGATGGCGTTGCGGCTGTAGTCGGAAAACGTGAGGAAGGTGCCGCCGTAGGGGATGAAGCCGCCGTGCAGCGCAACGCCGTTCATCACCGCTGCCATGCCGAACTCGCGCACGCCGTAGTTGATGTGGCGGCCGCCGTTCGGCCGGCCGTCGTCGCCGATGCGCAGCGGCGGCGTCGACGACGTGTTGGTCAGGTTCGAGCCGGTCAGATCCGCCGAGCCGCCGAGCATTTCGGGCAAAACTTTCGTGAAGGCTTCGAGCGCGATCTGGCTGGCCTTGCGCGAGGCCACGTTCTCGGCCTTGGTGTGGGCGGCGACGATGGCATCGACCGCGGCCTGTGCAAAGCCTTTCGGCAACTCGCCCTTCAAACGTCGCGCGAGTTCAGCGGCCAGCGCCGGATGCGCCGCTTTGTAGGAGGCGAAGCGCGCGCTCCACGCGGCTTCGGCTTCGATGCCCTTCCTTTTGCCATCCCAGGCGCTGTAGGCCGATTCGGGAATGACGAAGGGCTCGTGCGGCCAGCCGAGCGCAGCGCGCGTGAGCTTGATCTCGTCGGCGCCCAGGGCCTCACCATGTGCCTTGGCGCTGCCGCTGCGGTTCGGCGAGCCGCGGCCGATGCTGGTGCGAGCGATGATCAGCGTCGGTTTGGTGGCGCTCTTTTTCGCTTGTGCGATCGCCGCATCGACCGCCGCCACATCGTGGCCATCAACCGCGCCGATGACCTGCCAGCCGTAAGCCTCGAAGCGCTTGTGCGTGTCGTCGATGAACCAGGGCTCGACACGGCCGTCGATGCTGATGCCGTTGTGGTCGTAGATGGCGACGAGCTTGTTCAGCTTCCACGCGCCGGCCAGCGCGCAGACTTCGTGGCTCACGCCATCCATCAGGCAGCCGTCGCCGAGAAAGACGTAGGTCTGGTGATCGACCACGCTGTGGCCCGGCCGGTTGAACTCGTGGGCCAGCAGCTTTTCGGCCAGCGCCATGCCGACCGCGTTGGCCAGGCCCTGCCCGAGCGGGCCGGTGGTGGTTTCGACACCCGGCGTGATGCCCACTTCGGGGTGCCCCGGCGTCTTGCTGTGCAACTGGCGGAAGTTGCGCAGCTCGCTCATCGGCAGCTCGTAGCCGGTGAGATGCAGCAGCGCGTACTGCAGCATCGATGCATGGCCGTTGGAGAGCACGAAGCGGTCGCGGTCCGGCCAGTGCGGGTGCGACGGGTTGTGCTTGAGGTGGCGGCCCCAGAGCGCGACGGCGATCTCGGCCATGCCCATCGGCGCGCCGGGGTGGCCGCTGTTGGCCTGCTGCACCGCGTCCATCGCCAGGGCGCGGATGGCGTTGGCCATCAGGGCCTCGCGGCTGGTGTGGGTGAGCGCTGCGGGGGCGCTGGTGTCGGGAACGCGCGCGGAGTCGAGGCTGGACATGCTGGAGGCACCGGTGAGGAGCGTCGGTTGAAAAACGCCGCGTTGCACGGCGCGCGAAGCACAGCATTTTATTCAGCTCGCGACCCTACACTCGTCGCCCATGGTTCCTCCTCGCGCGCTGATCCTCGCTGCCGGCCGCGGCGAGCGCATGCGCCCGCTGACCGACACCTGCCCGAAGCCGCTGCTCGACGTCGGTGGCAAGCCGCTGATCGCGTGGCATCTCGAGGCGCTGGCCGCGGCCGGCGTGCGCGAGGTGGTGATCAACACGGCGTGGCTCGAAGCGCAGTTTCCAGCGATGCTCGGTGATGGTTCGCGCTGGGGTTTGCAGATCCGCTACTCGATGGAGCAGCGCGACCACGGCGGTGCGCTCGAAACCGCCGGCGGCATCGCCAAGGCGCTGCCGTGGCTGGTGCAGCCGGGCCAGGAAAGCTTCTGGGTCGTCTCGGGCGATGTCTTCCTGCCGGCGTTTCCGTTCAGCGCCGCCGATGCACAACGCTTCGCGCAAGACACGACCCAGGCCCATCTTTGGCTGGTGCCCAATGCGGCGCACCATCCTCACGGCGACTTCGGGCTCGACGAGGCCCGCCACCGCGCCACCAGCGCCGCCCCGCGCTTGACCTGGGCCAGCGTCGGTTTGTTTCGCGGGTCGATGTTCGACGGTGTGGCCCCCGACCGGCCGATGAAGCTGCGCCCGCTGCTCGATGCAGCGCTGGCGCAAGGCCGCCTCGGTGCGCAGCTCTGGCCAGGGCGCTGGATCGATGTCGGCACCGCCGAGCGCCTCCGTGAAGCGCAGGCCTGGGCCACGCCGGCATGAAACGCAGCGCGCGCGTCGTCGCCGCGGCCAGCGTCGCCTGGCTCGGCCTGGCGGCGTGGGCCATCGCCGCCGATTCCCGCACCGGCGAGCTGGCGGCTCTGCTGGCCGGCATGGTGTTGCTGGCCGCCGTGTGGCTGCTGCTGCGCGCTACCGAGCGCGAGCGCCTGCGCTGGCAGCACACGCTCGACGCCATGCAAGCCGGCATCGTGCTCTACGACGCCGACGACCGCCTGGTGCTGACCAACGCCGAGTTCCGCAGCCTCTACCAGCTCGGCGACGGCCAGGCCACGCGCGGCATGCCGTTCGAGGAATTGCTGCGCACGCGCGTGCTGCACGGCTTGGTGCCCGAGGCCGTCGGCCGCGAAGAGGCCTGGATCGCCGAGCGCCTGGTGCAGCATCGCAACGAGACCGGGCGATCCTTCTTGCGCGAGATGGCCGACAGCCGCTGGCGCCGCATCACCGAACAGCGTCTGCCCGACGGCAGCCGCCTCGGCTTTTCAGTCGACATCACCGAACTGGTCGAGAACCAGCGCGCGCTCGACGCCGCGCGCCGCGACGCCGAGCGCACGCACCAGTTGATGCGCGACGCCATCGAGGCCATGCCCGCGGCCGTCGAAATTTACGACCGCAGCGACCGGCTGGTGCTTTTCAACCAGCGCATGCTGCAGCTCTACCCGCACATGCTGGACAAGGCCCTGCTCGGTGAAACCTTCGAAGCGCTGGTGCGCAGTGCCGTCGCCCACGGCAAGGTGCCGGACGCGCTGGGCCGCGAAGAGCAGTGGCTGGCCGAGCGCCTGAAGAGCCGAGGCCAGTCGAACATGCCGCGCGTGCAACAGGCCCCCAATGGCGCCTGGTACCAGATCTTCGAAACGCCGATGCCGCGCGGCGGTCTGCTGACCGTGCGCCTGGATGCCACCGAAGCCGTGCAGCAGCGCGAGGCGCTGCGAGCCGCCCACGACCGCGCGGCCAATGAACAGTCTCTGCTCGACGACGCCATCGAGTCCTTGTCCGATGGCTTTGCGCTGTACGACAGCGACGACCGGCTGTTGCTGTGCAACCAGCCCTACCGGGAAATTTACAGCGGCAGCGCGCCGGCCATCGTCATCGGGGCAACGTTCGAGTCGATCGTGCGCTACGGCCTCGAGCGTGGCCAGTATCCGCAAGCCGGGTCCACGGCCGGGGAACGCGACGCCTGGCTGGTCGAACGCCTGCGCCGCCACCGCCACCCGGACGGCGTGCCGTTTCTGCAGGAGCTGCGTGACAACTGCTGGGTGCGCATCGACGAGCGGCGCACCCGCAGCGGAGGCGTGGCCGGTGTGCGCACCGACGTGACGGCCATGGTGCGCACGCGACAGGATCTCGAAGCCACGGCCGCAGCATTACAGCAGGCCAATGCGCAGCTCGAAGAGTTGTCGGCCACCGACGCGCTGACCGGGCTGGCCAACCGCCGCCGCTTCGACATGCGCCTGGCGGATGAGGTGCAGCGCTCACACCGCCACGGCACCGGGCTTGCCCTGCTGATGATCGACATCGACCACTTCAAGCACTACAACGACTTGCTTGGCCATCCGCAAGGCGACACCGCGCTGCAAGCGGTGGCCGCGGTGTTGTCACAACAGGCGCGGCGTCCGGCTGAGTTGGTGGCGCGCTACGGAGGCGAAGAGTTTGCGCTGCTGCTGCCGCAAGCCAGCGCTGCCGCTGCAGCCGCCGTGGCCGAGCGCTGCCAAAGCGCGATGGCCACGCTGGCGCTGCCGCACGGTGCGTCGCCCACCGCTTCGCATGTCACGGTGTCGATTGGGGTGGCCTTGCTGAACGCACGCCAGCGCGAAGACCCCGCCGCCTTCGTGCGCCGCGCCGATGCTGCGCTTTACGCCGCCAAGGCAGCAGGCCGCGCGCGCACTGTGATCGACGAATCCTGATCGAGGAGCCGAGCTTGAAGCCGATTGTTTTCTGGTTCGATCCGATCTCGCCGTTTGCCTACCTCGCCTTCGAGCGCTTGCCTCAGGCCCTCGAAGGCTGCACCTACGCCGTCGACTACCGGCCGGCGCTGTTCGCCGGACTGCTCAACCATTGGGGCCAGAAAGGTCCGGCCGAGATCGAACCCAAGCGCGCCTGGACCTTTCGCCACATCGCCTGGCTCGCCCACCAGCACAACATCGCCTTGCAGATGCCCGCCGCACACCCCTTCAATCCCCTGCCGCTGCTGCGTCTGGCGATTGCCGCGGGGCCGAACCGCCGGGTCGTTGAAGCGCTGATGCGGCATGTGTGGCGCGGCGGCGCTGATCCGGCCGATGCGGCGCGGATCGGGGCCTTGACGCGCGAACTCGCACCGGCGCGCGATCCGTCATCGGACGAGGTCAAGGCCGAGCTGCGGGCGAACACCGACGCGGCCATCGCGCGCGGCGTCTTCGGCGTGCCGGCGTTCGAACTCGACGGCCGGCTGTATTGGGGGTTGGAAGCGCTGCCGATGCTGCGCGCTGCGCTGCAAGGGGAGGCGTGGTGCGAAGGACCGGCGTGGGACGAGGCCGGCCGACCTCGCCCGGGCGTTCAGCGGAACCGCTGAACGCAGCTCAGGCCAGCGCCGGGCCGCTCCCAAGCGTCGGCCAGAGCCCTCCCCTCGGGGGAGTGCACGCGCAGCGGGCGAGGGCTGTCAGTTCGTCACGCCAACGCTGAAACGGCCGGCGCCGGTGCGCTGCGTTCTTGCTGCGCCAGCACCATCGAGCGCGCAAACTCGGCTGCGCTGACGGGGTGGCCGAACAGGAAGCCCTGGAACTCGTCGCAGCCATGGGCCTTCAGGAAGGTGCGCTGTGCCTCGGTTTCGACGCCTTCGGCAACGACGCGCAGGTTCAGGCTGTGCGCCATGGCGATGATGGCGGTGATGATCGCGGCGTCGTCCGGGTCGGTAGCGATGTCGCGCACGAACGACTGGTCGATCTTCAGCGAGGCGATCGGCAACCGCTTCAGGTAGGAGAGCGACGAGTAGCCGGTGCCGAAGTCGTCGATCGACAGCTTGACGCCGAGGTCGTCCAGACGACGCGCGTTGGCCAGCGACAGCTCCGGATCGTTCATCAGGATCGATTCGGTGACCTCGATCTCGAGCAGCGACGACGGCAGGGCATGCTCGCGCAGCACACGTTCGACGAGTTCGGGCAGTTCGCGCTCGCGCAGGTGCGGCGCGGCCAGGTTCACCGCGATCGGGATCGGCCGCAGGCCCGCGGCCTTCCAGGCTGCGATCTGCTGGCAGACGGCGTTGATCACCCACTCGGCGATCGGGATCACCAGGTGCGCCTCTTCGGCCAGCGGAATGAATTCTTTCGGCGGCAGCAGGCCACGCTCGGGATGCTGCCAGCGGATCAGGGCTTCGGCGCCGACGATGCATCCGCTGTCGAGATTGACCCGGGGCTGGTAGTGCAGCACGAACTCATTGCGCTCGACAGCGCGGCGCAGCAGCGTCTCCATCTGCAGGCGCGCGCGGGCGCTGGCGTTCATAGAGCGGTCGTAGAACTGGAAGCCGCCGCGGCCCGCCTCCTTGGCGCGGTACATCGCCGTGTCGGCATTCATCAGCAGCGTTTCGATGTCGGTGCCGTCTCCGGGGAAGGTGGCCACGCCGACGCTGCAGCTGACGTACAGCTCGTTGCCCAGCACCATCACCGGCTCGGCCAGCGCGCCGACCAGGCGGCGCGCCACCGAACCCGCATCGACGGCCTCTTGCACGTTGTTGAGCAGAACGATGAATTCATCGCCGCCGAGGCGAGCAATGGTGTTGCCATCGCCGGCGTTGCTGTCCTGACCGCTGCGGGTCACCAGGTCAAGGCCACGGATCGAGCCGGCCAGCCGGGCGCCGATCTGCTTCAACAAATCGTCGCCGGCACCGTGGCCGAGGGTGTCATTGACGCGCTTGAAGTCATCGAGGTCAACGAACATGATCGCCAGCTGCTGCTGGTGGCGCTCAGCATGGGCCACCGCCTTGATCAGCTGCTCGGTGAAAAGCAGCCGGTTCGGCAAACCGGTCAGGGTGTCGAAGTAAGCCAGGCGGCGCACCTGCTCTTCGGCGTCCTTGCGCCGCGTGATGTCGTGCACCGCACCGGCCAGGCGCACCGCGCGGCCCTGTTCGTCCTGTTCGAGCACCTCGACCTGCTGGTGCACGTGGCGCAGCGCGCCGCCTCGGGCAACCACGCGGTGCTCAATCGCGAAGTCGTCGCCGTTGGCGATGGCGCGTTCGCAGGCCAAGCGCACACGCTCGATGTCTTCTTCATGCACCGTGGTCAGGAACTGGTCGTCTTCGAGCGCCCCCAGGCCGCTGTCGCGACCGAAGATGCGCCAGGCCTGCTCGGAGGCGCTGACGCGGCCCTGGCGCACGTCCCACTCCCAGTCGCCCATTTCACCGATGCGCTGCGCATTCGACAGGCGGCGCTGGTTCTGCTTGGCCTGGTTGATGGCGGCCGACGCGCGCAGCATGTAGCGCACGCGGTGCGACAGGATCGGCCAGTTGATCGGTTTGGTGATGAAGTCGGTGGCGCCGACTTCGAAGGCGCGCTCGATCGACTGCACGTCGTCCAGGCCGGTCATCATCACCACCGGCACACGCGGGCCGCCGGGCAGCTTGCGCAGCTCGGCGCAACACGTGAAGCCGTCCATCACCGGCATGCTGACGTCCATCAGCACCAGATCGGGCAACAACTCGCGCATGGCTTCGAGCGCCTGGGCGCCGTCAGCGGCTTCGCTGGTTTCGAAGCCGGCGCGCATCAGCGTGGCCCGCGTCAGGCGGCGGCCGCCGGCGTCGTCATCGACGATCAGGATGCGATGTCGGTCGGTGTTCATGCGGTGAGTCCCATCTCGGCCTTGAGCAGCGGGCGCACCGCTTCGACCTGTTGCTCGATCTCGCGCAGCAGCGGCAGCGCATCGGCCAGCTCGCCACTGCGGCCAATGCGCTCGAGTTCGCGGCACAGCTTGACGACGCTGGTGGCGCCGACGTTGCCACTGGCTGACTTGAACGCATGGGCGACCCGCGCCAGCTCGCTGGCGTCCTTGGCGCTGACGGCATTGCGCAAACCATCGAGGTGGCGCGGTGTTTCGTCGAAGAAGATGCCGATGACCTCGGCCAGGATCGCACCTTCGCCATCATCGAGCTCACGGATGCTGGCCAGCGCCTTGGCGTC
>JANOEG010000125.1:0-30871 GCA_031413095.1 Burkholderiales bacterium
CAGGCCGACGTGCACCCGCTCCGGCCATGTCCCTTCCGCGCCTTCGGTGTGGTTCTGCGCGCCGCCGACCCAGGCGTCGTTGGTGATCTCGTGGTCGTCCCAGATTGCGATCAGCGGATGCTGCCGGTGCATCGCCTGCGAGTCGGCGTCGCGTTTGTACTGTGCGTGGCGCAGGCGGTAGTCCGACAGCGTCACCATCTCGTTCGGCGGTTCCGGCGTGCGCAGGTTGCCGAACTGGTTGGGGCCGTATTCGTAGAGGTAGTCGCCCAGATGCAGCACTGCATCGAGATCGGCGCGTTCGGCGATACGGCGGTAGGCGTTGAAGTAGCCGGCGGCATGGTTGGAGCAGCTCACCACCGCAAAGCGCAGGCGCGGCGTCGCGCCCACAGGCAGCGTGCGCGTGCGTCCGATCGGCGAGCGCGCGCCGCGCGCCTGGAAGCGGTAGTAGTAGGTGGTGCCGGGTCGCAGGCCGTCGGCATCAACCTTGACGGTGTAGTCGCGATCCGGCCCGGTCAGGACCACGCCACGATCGACGACATGGCGCATTTGCGGATCGAGCGCGACGGTATAGCGCACGGCAATGACTCGCGCGCTTGCGCTCGGCGTGACGCGGGTCCACAGGATGACGCGGTGCCGCAGCGGATCGCCACTGGCCACGCCGTGTTCGAAACGCAAGGCACCTGCGCGCTCGTCGTCGCCGACGTCGTCGCTGCCGGGCTTGTCACGCCCCAGCGCCAGCATCGGCGCAGCAGCCAGCGCCACCGCGGCCGAACCGCCCTTGGTGAAGAAGCCGCGGCGGTTGGTGCCGCGGGCCATCGGTCTGACGCGTGTCGGGCGGCCCATGCTGTGTCCTTGCTTCAGCCCAACGTCGGGCATATAGACTATGGACACGCTGTTTGACAGCGCGATGTCGCAACGCGTGATGTGTCTTGCGCCGAACGGATTCGCTGGCTCTTCACCTGCTCACCATGGGCTATGGCCCCGAAGCGAGACGCGACCCGCGCTCGATCAGCGCGCCCGCCAGCGTTGATGGGGCCAACGACCCGTCGGTGCGGGTCTCGTCGAACAACGCGAGGTTGGTCGTCAGCGCGACGCTGATGCGCGAAGCGGGGCAGTAGTACACGCCGACCCCCCAGAAGCCTTCGTGGGCCCAGCAGTCCTGGGTGCCCACGGGCAGCAGGAAAATGCCACGGCCAAGCCGGCTGTCCGGCGCCAGGGACTGCGTTTGCATCGAGGCCAGCGACGCGGGCGACAACACGCGCCCTTCCAGCAGCGCTCGGAAGAAGCGCGTCAGGTCGCCGACCGTCGACACCAGGCCACCGCCGCCGTGGGTGTCCACCGTCGCATCGACGGCAAGCAAGTCCAGGCCGTTGTCGCCATACGCATGCGCCAGGCCGGCTGCCAACAGCGGCGCAGGCTCGAACGCCTCCATCCACGTCGACGTCAAGCCGAGAGCATCGAAGCGCAGCAGGCTGCGGTACGCGGCGCCGAGGTGCGTGCCGGTCTTGTTCTCGATGATTTCGCCGAGCAGGACATAGCCGGTGTCCGAGTACTCGAAGGTCTGGCCCGGAGCGCCTGCCCTCGCAAAGCGGTCGAGCGCGAACTGCAGTTGCTCGGCGCGTGTCCAGCGCTTGCCAAGGTCGGTCAGCACCGCTTGCTGGTACTCGGGCGAGTCGTGGTTCGGCAGACCCGAGGTGTGCGCGAGCAACTGGAGCACGGTGATACGGTCGGGCTCGTAGCCGCGATCGCGCAAGAGCGCCGTGGTGCTGGACAAGAGGTGCAAGGCGACGGCGTCGTCTAGGCGCAGCTGCCCTTCTTCGGCCAAGCGGTGCGTGGTGGCCGACGTGAAGGTCTTGGTCACCGAGGCGATGCGAAAGGCGGTCTGTGATGTCGCCTTGTTGCCGCCGGTGCGCTCCAGCACACCCGCGGCACCCGCCCATGACAGCGCGCCGCCAGGGCTGTCGAGTTGTGCGATCACGCTCGGGACCAGCGGCAACGAGCGCAGGTAGTCCTCGAGGCTGGTCTGCAGCACAGCGGCCTGCGCGCTGGTGCTGTCCGGTGTCGTGAAGCGAAGGCTGTCCGGCGCATCGATGCAGGAGGTGTCGGGGGCCTGGGTCGGGTCGTCGAGGAACTCGGCCGCGATCTGCAGCATGCAGACGTCACTTTCGAGCAGGCCATGGCCACGGCCGGTGAAGACGACCTTGTGCGCGCGGCTCAGTCCGGCCAGCAGCGCATCGGCCAGGGGCGTCGGCGTCGAGCCGTCGAACTGGCCGACGGTGATCAGCGCCGGGATGTCGCTGCGCAGCGGACGCAGCACCTCGGCCGACAGCGTCTGCCCCTGTGTCCACAAAGGGCACGTGCGGGCTTGCAAGCCCAGGCCGTTCCGGGCAAGGAGCAGCCGCACTGCGTCGGGCCAGCCCCCGCCACCGGGCGGCAGCTCGTTGCTGGACGCCCTGGTCAGACCCGCGTCGTCGGTGCAGGTCACGGTGTAGAACATGCCTTCGGGGTTGATGGCCAAAATCAGGCTGTCGACAAACGGCAGCAGCGTGTCGGCGCCCGCCACGTCGCCGCGGGCGACGCGGTCCATGAACAGCGGCAAGATGCCGTACTCGGCCTGCGGGACGGACAGTGCCGCGCGCAAGGCGTTCAGCACTTCGTGGCCGCGCACGGGCACACCTCGCACCAACGCAGGGGTGATCTGCAGCCGCTCGATCGCGGTGGCAAAGCGGCTGCGCAGGTCGGGGTAGGCCGCAGCGCAGTCGGCCTGCGCGTTGCACGCCTCGATGATGTTGCCGAGGGCATCGAGCTGCCCTGCGTAGTACAGGTCCCGATCGGCCAGGGGCGAAGGCCCGTCGTAGACCACGCTGCGAACGCCCTGCGGCATGTCGCGCACGTAGGCCTGCGCCAGCTTGGAACCATACGACGAACCGACGATGTTCCACTTGCCGAAGCTGCGTTGGGCGCCCAGCAGCACGCGCAGGTCCTCCATGTCGCGCGCGATGGCCTTCGTCGTGTAGGCGCTGAACTCGACACCAGCCGCGGCCAGGCGATCGCGGCACGCCGTGGCGGCATCGACGACGGCGTCTTCGGAGGCAAAGCGCTCGCCGGCCGCGAAATCGAGCGCTAGTTCGGGGCAGTCCAGGCTCTGCGGCGTCGTGAGATCAGCGCCGCGCTGCGTCATCACGATCACGTCGCGCTGCTGGCGCAACGGAAACTGCTCCAGATCTTCCGCCGGGATCTCGGCAATGACACGCAGCGAGCTGGGCCCCGGGCCGCCGGTGAAGATCACGACCGGGTCGTCAGCCTTTGGCGTGGCCTGGGCCGGCAGGATCGCAAAGGGCAGCCCAATCAAACGGCTGTTCTTGTCGGTGCGATCCTGCGCCACGGTGAGTGAACCGCAGATGGCCGACGGGTCGGCGATGCTCACAGCGCAAGGGCCGAACGCCAGGGAAGAACGGGGGTCCACGGCGGGTGCTCGGTCCTTGTCGTCCGATCCGCCACAGGCGGCGAGGGCCAAGGCGGCGGGCAGCGCACACAGCGCGGCAACTCGCCAAGTCGAGGCATGGGTCATGAATGCATCCTTTCGCTTTGGGTTCAACACGGAACGCACTCTCAGCGGCGAACCTGAAGCGAATCCAAAGAACACATGAAGGGCGGATGAAGAGTCGGATTCATCCTTCCTTCAGCTTCGTGGGTTCCAATCAACCGCCATGAACATCCTTCTGGTGGAAGACGACTCCGATCTCGGCAACGGCGTGCGCATCGCCCTGATCGACCAGGGCTTCGTCGTCGTCTGGGTGCGTCGTCTCGCCGAGGCCGAGCACGAACTCGAAGTTGGCCTGATGGATGTGGTGCTGCTCGACCTCGGTTTGCCCGACGGCGACGGAATGACGTTGCTCAAGCGCATGCGCCGCGAACGCAAAACGCTGCCCGTGCTGGTGCTCACAGCTCGCGACGCGCTCGACGATCGGCTGGCAGGGCTGGACGGTGGCGCCGATGACTATCTCGTCAAGCCGTTCGCGTTGGCCGAGCTGTTGTCGCGCATCCGCGCGTTGGCACGGCGCAGCTACGGTTTCGATGGCGACGCGCTGGAGTTGCGTGGCCTGGTGCTGCACGAGGCCACGCAGCGCGCCACGGTCGCAGGGCGCGCCGTTGACTTGTCACGCAGCGAGTTCCTGCTGCTCGCCACCCTGGTCAAGCGAGCCGATCGCGTGGTCACCCGCCGCACCCTGGAAGAGCAAGTGCTGCCTGGCGGGCTAGACAACGAGAGCAACGTGCTCGACGTCCACATGTCGAACGTGCGACGCAAGATCGGCGACGGCTACGTGCGCACCGTGCGCGGTGTCGGCTACGTCATCGACCGCGAGCCGAGCCCGCGCGGGAAAGCGCCATGAGGTGGACGCTGCCAAGATGGCTGCAGCCGTCGCTCGTGCGCAGACTGGTGCTGGCCCAGATGGCGACGGCCACCCTGCTCTGGGTGGCGCTCGCGTTCTACACCGCACGGCATCTGGAGATGGAGTCCAGCGCCAGCGATCTGCACCAGATGCGGCTGGGTGCGAGCCTGGTGCTGCCGCTGACCGAGGCCCTCGACACGCAACCCGATCTGTTGCGACAGACCCTGCAGCGCATCGACGACTTTCAGCGTGCGAACGTGGCACCGGAGACCGCCCAGTCCGTGCTCCATCTGCCGCGCCTCTATCTGTGGCGCGACGGACAACTGATCTATCGCAGCGCTGACGCGCAAGCGGAGTTCAGCGTCGACGTGACTGGGTCGTTGACCGACGTTGCCATCGACGGCCAGCCGTGGCGCGTCTATGCCGAAGACTCGGCTGACAAGCGCTCGCGTTTTGCCGCCCTGGCGCCGGCATCATCCGAGGCCTTCGGCCTAGTGCCGTGGTCGTTCGGCTGGCTGGTGCTGCCCCTGCTCGTCTCGCTGCCGCTGTTGTTGCTTCCGGCCTGGCTGTCGGTTCGCTTCGCACTGCGTCCCTGGGCTCGTGTCGCAGGGGAAATTGCCGCACGCGGACCGAAGGACATGTCGCCGCTGCACTACATGCCGGTGCACCGCGAGCTGAGCCCCCTCACCGGGGCCGTCAATCAACTGCTAGCGCGCCTGCGTCTCGCACACGAGCGTGAACGCAGCTTCATCGCCGATGCAGCGCATGAACTTCGCACCCCGATGGCCGCCATCCAAGTCAATGCCGAAGCCCTGCGAGGGCGCCGCCTCGGTCCGGCCGACCAGGAATTGCTCGAGGGTCTGCTCAAGAGCAACGAGCGCGCTTGCCGCCTCGTGTCTCAACTGCTGGCGCTCACACGCAGCGAAGCATCACCGGATCTGCGCGTGGCCGGCGACGTGGACATGGAGACGTTGGTTCAGGAATCGCTGGCCCAATGGGCTACGCTGGCCAACACGCACCGCATCGATCTGACCCTCGAGTCCTGCACGCCTGCCAGGGTGTACGGCGACCCGGAGTCGTTGCGCATGCTGGTCGACAATATCGTCGGCAATGCCATCAAATACTCTCCCGACGGCGCGGCGGTGCGCTTGGCGCTGTCCTGTACCGACAACGTCGTGCAAGTTGACGTGATCGATGAAGGGCCGGGCATCGACGCCGAGCTTCGTGCGCGCGTCTTCGACCGCTTCTATCGCATCCCGGGGCAGATGCAAGCGGGCAGCGGCCTGGGCCTGGCGATTGCGAAGTCCATCGCCGACAAGCACGCTGCCACGCTGGAGCTTTGCGACGGCATTGGCGGCAGAGGATTGCGTGTCGTCTTGCGCATCAGCGCGAGCAATCTGCTGAAAACTCAGAGCACGAAAGCCACGTAGAAGAAGATGCATGCGGTGAACACCGCGCCCACCCACCGAAGCACTTCGCCGACAGCGCGTCCAGCGGCTGAGAGCGCAAACCGATCGGCGGTCTGGCGCGAATCAATGCGAAGCAGTTTCGACATGACGTTCGTGGAAGTGGTTGCCGTTGTTGACGTCACAGCGAAGCGCGCTCAGGCCAGGATCGCCGCGACGCGGCCCCAGGTCCAGTACGCGGCGACGCTGCCCATCGCATACAGCGCCGGCAGGCGCGCCTGCGCGAGCCGCGGCCACGCCGCCAGCGGGCGCTTGAGTGCGAAGGCCAGCGCAAACGCGAGCGCGATGACGAGCAGTTGCCCGGCCTCCACGCCGAGGTTGAAGGTCAGCAGCGCCACCCAGAGGTGGTTCTCGGGCAGGCCGATCTGCTGAAGCGCACCGGCAAAGCCCAGGCCGTGGACCAGGCCGAACAGAAAGGCGACGAGCGCCGGCCAACGCTGCGACAGCGTCGACTCGCGGCGCAGGCCTTCGCCCGCGACCAGCAGGATAGACAGCGCGATCGTTGCTTCCACCGGCGCCGAGCGCAGCGTCAGCCAGCCGAGCGTGGAGAGCACCAGCGTGATGCTGTGGGCGAGCGTGAACGCGGTGATGGTCCAGATGAGGCGGCGCTGGAAGCCGACCAGGAACAGCAGGCCGATCACGAACAGCAGATGGTCCCAGCCGGCGAGGATATGTTCGACGCCGAGCAGGCCATAGGCGCGCGCGATCTCGCCGCGGCCACGCGGATCATCTGCTGCGCCGTAGAGCTGCACCGAGGGCTGGCCCGAAGTAAGCGTGTAGACGCGCGACTGGCCGTCCTGCCAGTGCACCTTCACCAGCACCGCCGAGTAGCGCTGACCTACGCCCTGCATGCCGAGGGTGCCGCGCAGCCCGTCCTCGCCGCAGCGCAGCACGCCGTCGGCCTCGCGGCAGTTCTCAGGCCAGAGCGGCTTGAGCAGCGTGTCGCCGCCGCGCTGGCCGGCGGTCCACTGCCACAGAAACTCGCCGCCACGGACCTGTCGCAGCTCCATCTCGGCCATGCTCATCTCGTGCGCGCGCGTCGTCAGGCAAGGCAGCGCCAGCAGCGCGGCCATCACGACCAGCCAAAGTGACCTGACGCTCATGGCGTCGTGTTTTCGGCCTGGACCGTGTACTTCTTCGCCAGCGTGCGCACCGCAGCTGTGCGCTGCTCGGCCATCACGCTGTCAGTCCAGTCCTGCAGCACGATACCGCGCAGCGGCTCGAACGACGCCGGCTTGGCCGCCTTCACCGCATCGAGCCGCATCACGCGCCAGCCGTCACCTTGGCGCAGCGCCTGCCACTGGCCCACGGGCGCGGCCTCGAGCGCCTGCGCGAACTCGGGGCCGTAGCTCTGCACGACGTTGGCGTGCGGCCGGCCGTTGAAGACACGCAGCCCGGCCTGCGTGTCGACCGGCGTGCCGCGGTTGAGCGCGCCGGCAAAAGCCACCGCCTGCGCCTGCGAGCTGTCGCCCACGATCGCCGCCTCCTGGAAGTCGTAACGCGCCGGCTCGTCGTACTTGACGCGGTTCTTCTCGAACCACGCACGCAGCGTGACGTCGTCCACTGGCGGCAGCTTCAGACCGGCATTGACCATCGACAGCGCCTTGAAGATGACACGGTCCTTGATCGCCTTGTCGCCCTTGTCCATCTCCAGCGCCAGACCCTCGCGGTAGAGCACTTCGTTGTCGAGCCAGGCGCGGCGCAAGGCGTACAGCTCATCGGCGTTCGGATCGCGCCCGCGCGCCTCCTTGAAGACCTTCAGCGCCTCCTGATCCACCGCGGAGTCAACGACGATCGTGCGTGCGTCGTCGCCGCCACCGTTCAACAGGTGGTCGGCGCCGAACAGCACGCCGCCGATCAGAGCGAAGTGCAGCAGCGGCTCGCGCAGCCAGCTTGCTGCAGCCACTACTTGACGCCCGCCACCAACGTCGAGCCCTTGACCTCGATGAAAATCGGGTTGCCGTAGAACCAGAGGTCGGACCAGGCTGCCACGTCGAAGCCGACCATCCGCTGGCCGTTGACGACTGGCAGATGGTTCGGGCAGCCATCGATCTTGGGCTGGTTGACACCGGTGTAGATCACCGCGTTGTCCGGCACGTTGGCGCCGACAGCCTTGCACGGGATGCGCAGCATGGCGTTGGTCGGGAACTCGATGCCGTTCTGGTTCTTGAACTGCACCTCGCCGGTGTTGGTCCAGACATCCGACAGCGGGTTGCCCGAGGCGTCGGTCTCGAACGGCACCGACGCTGGCAGGTTGCTGCCACGCAGGCGCACGTACTGCGATCCCGTCACGTCCTTCAGGCGGAAGGTCATGCGCTTGTACTCGCCGTCGCGATGGCTGCTCCACCAGTTCGCCTTACTGAAGGTCTTGATGACCGCAGCGCTCTCGTTCTTGGCTGCGGCCGGCACAGCCGCGAGCGAACGCAACTGCTGAGGGTTGGCCATGTCGACCCAGTCGTCGGGCCACGCGCCAGCGTAGTCGGCAGCGCCCGGCTGGCGGTAGCCGCTGACCAAGCCGCGCACGACGTCGATGTGGTCGAGCGCCGGCTCGTCCAGCGGCTGTGTGATGCCCACCTGCGCCAGAGACGGGTTCGGGAAGCTGTACGGCGAGTAGCTCTTCCCCGCCGGATCGCGCACAACGATCGACACGATGACATCGGCGCCGCGCGGCACCACCAGCTTCTCGCCCATCGTTGCGCAGCCCTTGAGGTCAATGTCGGTGTTGTCGCGCGCCGCCTTCAAGGCGAGCGCCTGCACGGCGCGGGCACTGCGGCCGTTGCGATCGTCGTCGCGGTCGTCGTCCCAGCCTCGGCGATCGTCGTCATCCTTGCGCTGCGACGGGTTGGCGACGCAAGCGACGAAGGCCAGACGGTCGATCAGCTGGCCACTGTCGACCCAGTTGTTGCCGCTGCGCAGGCCATCGACGATCGACTGTGGGTTGACCACGCGCTTGGGGTTGTCGCCGTGGCGCACCAGCGCGTAGTTGCGCTGGTACTCGCCAGGCCAGAAGTCGTTGTCGCTGCGGCGGTCGTCGCTGCCGAAGGCGCCGCGCGAGTGCCAGTCCGAGCTGGCGAAGAACCACCAGTTGCGGCCCTCGCCAAGCAGCGCGTCCCAGACGCCGCCAACCTGCGCCGCATAGACGCCGGTGCCGCCGTAGGTGGTGCCGCCGACGGAGTCGAGGCGGTTGGGCGCGGCGGTGCTTCCGAAGTTGTTGCGCCGCAGGTTGTACTCACCGCGACGGTCAGAGGCACCGTGGCCGGGCTGGCTCTCGAAGCCGAAGGCCACCTTCGGCCCGGCGTTGTTGAAGTTGCGCAGGTGTTCGACGTTGAAGCCGTTGTTGCCTGCGCTGTTGAACGGACCGGCACGCTCCAGGTGCGCCGGCACGTAGTAGCTGGACTCGGGGTGGAAGCTCGCCATCCACTTCACCGCTTCGACCGTCTTGGCGTGGCCAAGCACGCCGTTGGCGCCAGTCAGGCGCGCCGCGGGGACGTTCCAGTCCGCATCGAAGCTGTTGGCGCTGCCGGGCACCGAACAATCCCAGTTGTTGCCGACGCCGGTGTTGACGTTGCCGGGCTGCGTGGTCGTGTTGCCGCGGCTGGTGTCGCTGGTGCCGCGGTCGAAACAGTAGGTCCAGAACGCGAGCGCGTTGGAGTTGCCCAACGGGTTGTAGCCAGGCGTGGTCGGCAGTTTGGCCTTGTAGATCGACGCCGGCAACTGGCCGGTGACGACCGACATCGAAGTGTGCTCATGGCCGGCGACCACCGACTCCAGGCCCATGAAGATAGGCTGGTTGCGCAGCGCCGCGAGGTACTCGAGCAGTGGGTACTGGTAGGACTGGATCGCCTGCCAACGGTGCATGTTCTGCGTTGCGCCCGCGCCCGACAGGTTGCCCTTGATCGCCGCCGCACCGATCGACTGCGCCCACGTTGTGGCCGGGCCGGCGTACTGCGACGGCGTCGGGCTGGTCGCCGGGTTGCGCACGTCGAATGGTGTCGGCCCGGTGACGAACGGGTAAGCCGGCGTTGACAGGCTGGCGTCTTCTGCCAGCGTGCAGTTGCGGCTGCCTTGTCCGCCGTGGCCGGCCTGCACAAACCAATCGAGGCCCCACGGCGTCGCCGCATCGCGGTCCATCGACTTCCTGACCTTCTTCTGCAGCGACGTCGAGCCGTCGGAGCAGGTGCTGTGGTTGTGGAAATCGCCAGCGAGGTAGGTGCCCTGCTTCTTGCCCTTGCGGCCGTCGTCGTCGTTGTGCGCCAACGCAGTGGCCGGCACGGCTACGAGAGCGGCGATGCTGGCCAGGGCCAGCGGACTGAGCAGGAACTTCGACTTCATCGGGATCTCCTTTTGGGTTTCAGCAGTGGTGAGCAAACGGATCGATGCTAGGAACGCCCCGTGTAGATACCGTGACAAGCAGTGCATCCGAACGGATTCAGCCGGCCGCCGGGAAGTCGACATGCAGCGACGCCATCGCGATGCCGCCCTTCTCGAACGTCACCAGCAGCGGGAAGACACGGCCGACGTGCAGCGCAAAGCGCAAGCCCGTGAGCACGACATGCGTGCCGTCTTCGCCGAGCACAGTGGTGCGGCCCGCAGGGATGGCGAAGTCCACCACCGGCGCTGACTGCGGCCCGCCGAGCGCCGCGCCGGCAGCAGCGATGCACTGCACGCCGATCAGGCGATCGTCCTCGGTGACGTCTTCGACCGTCATATTCAGGATCGCGCTGTCGGCGCCAGGAGCAGTCGCGCGCACCCACGGATGCATCAGACGGAGGTTCGCTAGCTGCACTTCGCAGGCCTGCGATCGGAGCGTCCACAAGCCGCCGCAGACGGCGATGCTTGCATGCAGCAGGCTGCGGCGACGAATTAGACGCGACATCGAAAGCTCCAGGGCGACAAACAACCGTCGGCCGCAAGTGCTGCCGCAACCTGACAACGCTAGGCGGCGCTCGTGACGGCCTGATGACTGTGGTGTGACCGCATGCACCGATGGACTGCGTCGATCGTGGTCATGACAATCGTGCCGATGGACGAAGTGTTTGGTCTGTTCCCCATCCCTCTCATGCGCGTGCCGGCCGCCCTGCCGAGCGATTTGGTGCATGGCCTGGCTGAGCGCTTCAGCGCCATCGCCGACCGCGACAACAGCTCGTCGCCGAACCTGTCGCACACAGCGATGCTGCGCCCTGGCGACAGCCCGCTGTTGGTGGCCGCGGCCGAGGTCATCACGCCCAAGCTCGCCGACTTCGGCACGCTGCTGTTCGGCGAGCGCCTGGGCTGGTCGATCAAGGAGATGTGGGTCAACCTGCTCGATGCCGGCGGGCGCCAGGCGATGCACAACCATGCCAACAGCTTCATTTCCGGCGTTGTCTACCTGACGCCGGTGCACCCGGACTCACGCACGGTCTTCATGAAGTCGCCGGGCGGCGTCGAGTTCTCGTTCAAGAACGACCACGCCGATGTCGAGACCGGACCTTACAACGCCGACAAGTGGATCAGCCCGCAGCCCGAGCCCGGCGACATCGTCCTGTTCCCGAGCTACCTGATGCATGCAGTGCCGCAGAACATCGGCCCGCGCCGCATCACGATGGCATTGAACGCGATCCCGACGCACCTGGATTCCTGGGGCTACAAGATTGCGTTCAGCGGCTGACGCGCGCATGCCGATCGCACTGGCGCTGACGGTGGCGTCGGGTTTCGCTGCGCTGTCCTACCAGATCGTGTGGACGCAGCAAGCCGCGCTCTGGCTCGGCCACGACACCGCCGCCGTGCTCGCCGTCGTGGCCGCGTTCTTCGCCGGGCTCGCAGTGGGGGCGCTGGCGCTCGGGCGGCGCATCGAACGCAGCGCGCGACCGTTGCGCTGGTATGTCGTCTGCGAGGCCATGATCGGGCTGTGGAGCATCGCCATCGCGCTGTTGATGGACCCGCTGGCGAACGCGCTGCTGACCTTGACCGGCGCGCAGCCGCACCCGGCGTGGCAATGGGGCGTGGCCTTCTTCGGCACCTTCGCACTGCTGCTGCCGGCCACCGCAGCGATGGGCGCGACGCTGCCGGCGATGCAGCGCGCGTTGTCCGCCAGCGCGCCGACGCAGCACCTGCTGCCTGCGCTGTACGCCGCCAACACCGCGGGCGCGGTGGTGGGCGTCCTTGCCGCGGCGTTCTGGCTGGTGCCGGCGCTGGGCCTGGTGCGCACGGCCTTGCTCTGCGCGGCGCTGAACCTGGCCTGCGCAGCAGCAGCTTGGGCGGCGCTGCCGCGGCAGGCTGCGCAGCGCGTGGCGCACGGCGGCGCTGCGCTGCGCACGCGCCTGCCCTGGGTGCTGGCGCTGACGGGGTTGCTCGGCATCGGCTACGAAGTCATGGTCGTGCGCGTGCTCAGCCAGGTCGCCGAGAACACCGTCTACACCTTCGCGATGCTGCTCGCGGCCTACCTCGTGGGCACCGCCGCGGGCGCAGCAGCGTATCGGCATTGGGTTGCTCGCTATCGTGATCACGACGCTTTGCGCGATGCGCTGTTGTGGCAGCTCGCCGCGACGTGCCTCGTCGGCACCGCGTCACTGTGGGGAGCGGCGCATGTCAAGGCCTGGGCTTTGCAGTGGCTCGGCGTGGGCTTTGCTTCGGCGCTTGCGGCCGAAGCGCTGCTGGCAGCGATCGCTTTCCTGCCGCCGACGGTTCTGATGGGCGCGTTGTTCAGCCACCTCGCCACGCAAGCGCTGCGGCGCGACGTCGGCTTCGGCACCGCGCTCGGAATCAACACGCTGGGCGCCGCGCTGGCGCCAGCGCTGTTCGGCATCGCGCTGGTCGCCACCATCGGGCCGAAGGCGTCGTTGTTCGTGGTGGTCGCCGGCTACCTGCTGCTGTGCAAGCAGCCATTGCGCTCGCCGATGCCGTGGGCTGTCGCTGCGGCCGCTGTCGCGCTCGCGATCGTCACGCCGCCGCTGCGCTTCGTCGATGTGCCCGAGGGCGGTCGCCTGGTCAGCTATCACGAGGGCGCGATGGCTGCGGTCAGCGTGGTCGAGGACGCGCTGGGCGTGGCGGTGCTGCGCATCAACAACCGCCAGCAGGAAGGCAGCAGCGGCACGCGCCTGGCCGACGCGCGCCAGGCGCTGCTGCCGATGCTGCTGCACGAGGCCCCGCAGCGGGCGCTCTTTCTCGGCCTGGGCACCGGCGTCACCGCCTCGGCCGCAGCCGAAGATCCCTCGTTGCGCGTCCAGGTGGCAGAGCTGTTGCCCGAGGTCGTCGCTGCGTCCGAGCATTTCAGGCGCGACGAACAGTCGCCACGTCTGCACATCGTGGCCGCGGACGCACGGCGCTTCGTGCGCACGACCACGTCGCGCTACGACCTGATCGTGGCCGACAACTTCCATCCCGCGCGAAGCGGCTCGGGCGCGCTCTACACGGTGGAGCACTTCCGCGCCGTGCGCGAACGTCTCGCAGTGGGCGGCGTGTTCTGCCAGTGGCTGCCGCTGCACCAACTCGACCTGCCGACGCTGGCCAGCATCGTGCGCTCGTTTCTCGCTGTGTATCCCGACGGCAAGGCGATGCTGGCCACGCTCAGCCTGGACACGCCGGTGTTGGGGCTGGTCGCACAGCCGGGCACCATCGGGTTCACGCTGGACCAAGTGCGCACGCGGCTGGCGCAGGTGCGCGTTGAGGACGGCCCGGCCGCATATGGCTTCGTCGATGAACTGTCGGTGCTCGGCAGCTTCGTCGCCGGGCCGCGCGCGCTGGCGGCGTTTGCAGCCGATGCGCCGCTCAACACCGACGATCGCCCCGTGGTCACGCACCGCGCGCCGCGCATCACCTACGCTCCGGACTCACTGCCGCGCGATCGATTGCTGGCGCTGCTGCGCACTCTGCAGGCCGATCCGGCCGAGGTGCTCGACAACACGGTTTCCGAGCCGCGATCGGCGACGCGCCTGTCCGCCTATTGGCACGCGCGCGACCGCTTCCTCGAAGCCGGCCGTGACGTGCAGCCATCTGCCGACGTGCGGCAGATGCTTAGACAGGTGGGCGAGCCGCTGCTGGGCGTCCTGCGCATCAGCCCCGAATTCCGCCCGGCGTACGACCCGCTTGTGCAGATGGCCAGCGCCTTGGCCGCGACCGATGCCAACGCAGCCCGAGCTTTGTTGCGGCAGTTGGTCGATGCGCAGCCCGACCGGCCTGAAGCGGCAAAGGCTCTGCAGGGACTGGGCGGCTGAAACTATGCCGGGTTGTCGCAGCGCTTGGCTGTGTCATCGCTTCTCAGACGGCGTGCGCCGCCAGACGAGTCCGTCGAACGTGAGCCGGTAGGTGGCGGCAGTGAACCCCCAGAGCGAAGGGTCGGTGCGGCGCACTCGCGCCAGGGCTGTCGACAGGCTCAGTCCGATTGGCGATCAGACGGGGCTCCGATACATCAGCCCGAGCCGTTCTTTTGCGTACCGTAACGTTCGCCGTCGGGCCGCATATGAACAGCAATGACCGCACTTGCGCTATCAGGTCATCATGCCAACGATCATGCTGCACACGAACGTATTGGTTGCTGAGCCGCCGCGCGGTGGTGGCGCTGCACGAGCAGTGCTTCAGGTGTGTCTGCGCGATCACGCCCAGCCTGCACTGGAGCCGGCATTGCTTCCAGAATTCGAAGATGTGTTGGTCCGATCGGACTTGTTTACTGACTCCGTGCCGTCGGCAAGGAGCGCGGCGATGTGTCCGACGATCTTCTGAATTGCCGCCGCTGGGTCGAGGTGTTCTATGCTTGGTTCCCCGACGCGTCCAATGAAGCCAACAACCATCTCATAGAGTTGGCTGTAGCCGGGCAATCCGAAGCCATCGTCACCCGCACCCTACGCGGGGTGGCGCTCGATGAACTGAAGTTCCCTTCGCTCAGGGTCCTTGGGCCGGAGCGATGTTTGGAGGTCTTCCCATGTCCACCTTGACGATTCGTTTGCCAGACGACAAGCACGAGCGCCTGAAAGCGCTAGCGAACTCGAACTCGATCAGCATCAACACGCTGATGGACGAACTGGCCACGGTGGCGCTGGCCAAATACGACGCCCGAGTGCGCTTCGAGACGCGCGCGGCGCGCGGCAATCCCAAACGGGCGCTATCCTTGCTCGACAAGCTCGACCGAGCAGGCTGAGTGTTGCTTGGTGCACTGGCACCTGTGAGCGAATGCAGGAACTTTTGCAGAAACTCATGTAGCGGGGATGCTTCGAAGTGTGGCTGCGACTGCCTTTGCGCGACATTTTCGATCCTCCTCGTCCCACCACTCCACTCCAGCGGCCCAGCAGCTAAAACATGAGCACGACGCCAAGCCCTGCAACGCCGGTCGAAGTCGGGCGAGGCTTGTTGCTGCTGGGTGTGTTCCACATCCACGCGCTCTACGCGGCACTCGATCACCTGGGCAGCGGCGATCTCGCGAGCCAGGCTCAGTGGCAGATCAAGGCGCTGGCGCCGCATGTCGTGTTGTACTTTGCGCTGGCGGGCATGACCAGCCGGTCTCTGGCGGACAAGGCTTGGCCCCACGTCATTCAGCGCTCGCTGTTGCTGCTGCTGGTCGCGCTGTTCTCACACGCACTGGGGATGCTAATCCTGCAAGCAATCTTGCCGCCCCGGAAGTCCACTTTCGACCTGCTGGTTGAGATCGCGCGTCCGATCATTCACGGCACAGGTTATTCGACCTTCGTGGCCTGGTTCTTCGTGGTTCTGGCCGTGACGCGCCTGTTCGCCTTCGCGCTGGGCAAGGGTTGGCAGTACTTCGTCGTGCTCCTGGCTTGCGCAGCAGCATGGGTGGTGGCGGGCCGCTGGTTCGGGCTTCCAGACAACCTCTACGAGTGGCGCAACTGGCCCGCGGCGCTGGTGATGTTCTGCTTGGGTACGCGCATCGCGCCGGCGTGGCGCGTGCCGCACGCCGCTGGCGTGCTGTCGGTGATCGCGGGTCTGGCGCTGCCGCTGATCAACCGCCCCGCGCTGTGGCAAGACGGTGTGTGCCTGGCCTGTGACACCGGCTTCGTGGCCCAGCCGATGGTGGGCGGCTACGGCTTCATGCCGATGTACTTCTTGCAGGAAGGCATTGCTGTCATCGGCCTGCTGTATCTGGCGCAAGGCGCCGCCGCGCTGTCGGTGGGACGCTTCCTGGCCTATGTCGGCCGGCGCTCGATGCCGCTGTTGCTGCTGCACGGCTGGTTGATCTTGTTGCTGTACGGCCTGATCCCCTACGTGCTGCCGCGTGAAGCCGGCGCCTGGCTGTTCGTTGCGATCCTCGCCATGAATACGGTGCTGCACCTCGCGCTCTACCGATTGCTGCAGTGGCCGCTGGACAGGTTCATCGCGCTCTGCTCGGCGGCGAGCCGCCGCCTGACAGTGCCGCTGCGCGCCGTGCTGCATGGTGGCCATCGCCGCAGCGCGATGGAACCGCCGCGCTGAGCTCACCTGCCTTTCATAGTCGTCATGTTAGACCTTGCACATTTCCAACGCCTCGGCACGACCTTCCTGCCCAACCATCTCGGCATCGAGATCCTCGAAGTCAACGCCGAGCGCGTGCGCGCGTCGCTCGAAGTGATACGAAACCTGCTTGCCCCCAACGGCTTCCTGCACGCTGGCACGGTGATCACGCTGGCCGACACCTGCGCGGGCTACGGCTGCATCAAGGCCTTGCCGCCGGGGGCGAGCGGCTTCACGACCATCGAGCTCAAGTCCAACCACCTCGGCACGGCGCGCGAGGGCGTCATCGATTGCCTCGCCACGCCCGCGCACATTGGCCGCACGACACAGGTCTGGGATGCGACGGTCACGCACCGCGAGACCGGAAAGACGATCGCCCTCTTCCGCTGTACGCAGATGGTGCTGTACCCGAAATGAATGACGGCCCCAAGCTCTCGTTGCTCGCGCCCCCCGAGGGTAGCGTAGGTCGCTTGGGACGGCCCGGCGCTGGCCTGCAGTCCTATTTGACCGTGACCGTGATGCGCTCGCTCATCACCGCCGGGAAATGCGGGATGTGGTTGTGGTCCGCGAGCAGCAACTGCAGCGTGTGCGTGCCTGGCTTCAACTCGACGCGCACCTCGGTCTGACCGCCGCCGAAGTGGCGGATGTTGTCGGTCATCGGCAGCGCGGTGTTGACATCGATTTCCGCGACATCGATCAACAGGTGATGGTGACCGGTGTTTTCCTTCTCGATGCCGGCCGGCGCAACGCCGATACCGCGCAGGCCGAATTGCACCAGCACCGGGCCGGTCACCACATCGCCATTTTTCAGGTTCACGAAATACACCGCGGCGCCAGCGGGCGCTGCCACCTTCTTGTAGCCGCCGGCCAGCGTCGGCGTGCTCGCGTTCATGCGCACCGCCGCGGTGGACGGTGCCGCTGTGGCAGGCGCCGACGTCTGCAGCGGCACTGAGCTGCACGCCGCCAGGGCAGAAGCGACCACGAGCGTGGGAATCGACAATTTCAACATCAAGAGTCTCCCGGTGCTCTAGGCAACAAAGGCTTGCGCTGCCAGCACCTCGGCGCGCACGCTCTCGGTCAATTCTGCCTTCAATGCGGCAAAAGCGGGCGAGGTCTTGACGGAGTAGTGACGCGGGTGCGGCAGCTCGACGCGCCGGTCGAGCTTGATGCGACCCGGCCGCGCGCTCATGACGACGACGCGGCTGGCCATGAAGATCGACTCGTCGATGTCGTGCGTCACGAACAGCACCGTCTTCTTCTGCGCCTCCCAGATGCCGAGCAGCAGCTCCTGCATCAGCTCACGCGTCTGGTGATCGAGCGCACCGAAGGGCTCGTCCATCAGCAGGATGCGCGGATCGTTCGCGAGCGAGCGCGCGATGGCGGTGCGCTGCTGCATACCGCCGGAAAGCTGCTTCGGGTAGTGCTGCTCGAAGCCCTTCAACCCCACCTTGGCGATGAAGCCATGCGCGACGTCCAGTTGCTGCGCGCGCGGCAGCTTGCGTTCGGCCAGGCCGAAGCAGACGTTGTCGAGCACCGTCAGCCAGGGGAACAGCGTGTAGCTCTGAAAAACCATACCGCGGTCGGCGCCCGGGCCTTCGATGCGCCGGCCGTCGAGCATCACCTCGCCGGCGGTTTGCCTGTCGAGGCCGGCGACGATGCGCAGCAGCGTGCTCTTGCCGCAACCGCTCGGGCCGAGGATGGTGATGAAGTCGTTCTCGGCGACGTCGAGAGTCGTCGCCGACAACGCCAAGGTCTTCTCGAAGCGGCGCTCGACGCCACGAACGGAAAGAATGTTGCTCATCGCCCGAGCTGCGCCCACGGAAACAGCCTCCGGTTGAACCACTTGAAAGCGAAGTCGCTGACCAGACCGATCACGCCGATGACTAGGATGCCAAAGATGATCTGGTCGGTGGCCAGCAGCGCCTGGCTGTCGGTGATCATGTGGCCGATGCCCGACGACGCGCCGATAAGCTCGGCCACGATGACATAGGTCCAGGCCCAGCCGAGCACCATGCGCAGCGTCTCGGCGATCTCGGGTGCCGCGCCGGGCAGCAAGACGCGCCGCACCAGACTGGCATCGCTGCTGCCCAGCGTGTAGGCCGCTTCCACCAGATCGCGCCGTGTGTTGCCGACGGTCACGGCGATCATCAACACGAGTTGGAAGAAGCTGCCGATGAAGATCACCGCCAGTTTCTGCGCCTCGCCGATGCCGGCCCACAGGATCAGCAGCGGGATGAAGGCGCTCGCCGGCAGGTAGCGCGCGAAGCTGACGAAGGGCTCGAAAAACGCTTCGATGGGCTTGTACGCTCCCATTGCGATGCCAAGCGGCAGTGCCAGCGCGGCGGCGATGATGAAGCCACCGAGCACACGCCACACCGTCATGCCGATGTCCTTGGCAAAGCCTTGCTTGGCCAGCAGCGTCCATCCCGACTGCAGCATCGACAGCGGATCGGCAAGGAAGGTCTTCGACACCAGGCCGCCAAACGTCACCGCAGACCAGAGCGCGAAGAAGGCGACGAAGAAGGCGATGCCGAGCACGACGCGCGTGCTCGGCGAAACGGGGGTGAGCGGCTTCATGCCAGCTCCGCGTCGATCGGCTGCCAGTGCGAGTGCACAGCGCGCGGCTGTAGCGAAAACGCGTACCAATTGCCGCCGCCGTTGGCCGGTTGATCCCACTGCCGCGAGATTTCACGGCCGGCGAGATCGCAATGCAGCAGCGTGCCGACGGCGCCGTGCGAGACGATCGCCACCGCGCCTTCGGCCGGTGTGCTGCGCGCAATGCGATCGACCGCGGCCACGATGCGCCGCTGCGCGTCGATCGCCATCTCCCAGCCGCGCACCGACGCTTGCGGCTTGGCGAAGAATTCGTCGGCCACGCGCTCGAACTCAGGCGGCGGCAGAAAGCCGGTGGACGAGCGGTCGTTCTCGCCCAAGTCTTCATGCTTCGCCACCGGCAGGCCAAGGTGATCGGCCAGGATCTGCGCCGTGTCGATCGCCTTCTGCTCGGTGCTGCAATGCAGCGCCGTCAATTCACGCACCCACGGCTGCCGCAACCCTGCGCGCATGCGCGCTCGCCCCAGATCGGACAAGGGCCAGCGCGTCACAGGCATCGCTGGATCGATCACGACGTTGGGGTGCGAGATGAAGACCCAGCGCTGCGCCACGTCACTGCGTCACTTCAAGAAGCGCGTGTCGGCCAGCTTGGCCATGTCCGGCAACTGCTTGATGATGCCGATCTCGAGCAGCAGGTCCGCCGCTTCCTTGCTGAACGCCGCGTGCTCACCGGCGAAGAACTTGGCGTTGGCGTCGCGGTCCTGCCAACGCAGGTACTTCGACGAGCCTTCGAAGGCTTCGCCGCTTTGCTTGACGTCGGCGCCCATGATCTCGAAGCTCTTCTTCGGCTCTTTCTTGATCATCTCCAGCGCCTCGAAGTACGAATCCGCCAGCGCCTTCGCTGCTTTCGGGTTTTCGGCGAGGAACTTGGGCGTGCAGCCGAAGGTGTCCATCACCATCGGGTAGTCGAGCGTGGTGGCGATGATTTTTCCAGCCTCGGGCTTGGCGCGCACCGCCGACAGGAAGGGCTCGTAGGTCATGCCGCCGTCGATGCCCGACGTGCCGGCGATCATCGCGTTGGCAGCGGCTTGCGGCGCCAGGTTGACGACCGTCACGTCCTTGATCGACAGGCCGTTCTTCTTCAGCATCCAGGCCAGCGTGAAGTAGGTGGCGGTGCCCGGCGCGTCGGCCGCCATGGTCTTGCCCTTCAAATCCTTGATGCTGGCGATGGCTGGCTTGACCACCATGCCGTCGGCGCCGAAGCTCTTGTCGAGCTGGAAGATCTGTGTCGTCGCCACGCCGTTGGCGTTCCAGACGATCCAGGTTTCGACGGTGGTTGCCGCGCACTGGATGTCGCCAGACGCGATGGCGAGGTGGCGGTCCTTCTGCGGAATCTTCTTGATCGACACGTCGAGGCCGTTCTTCTTGAAGATGCCGGCCACGTTGGCCAGCGTCAGCGGCGCGAAACCGGTCCAGCCGGAGATGCCGATGCCGACCTTCGTCTCTTGCGCCTGCACGCCCAAGGAAACAACGGCAGCCAAAGCGATCACGATCTTCTTCATGTCTTCTCCAATGAGGTGTCGATCAAACAGGAATCCAGAGTGCCGGCAGCCCCGGCAACGTGCGAAAAAGTCGCGACAGCGAACCATCACGCACCAAGGCGGTGGCGGCTTCGATATCGGGTGCGAGGTAGCGGTCGGTGTGCATCGCGGGGCAGCAGTGGCGAAGCAAGGCGTGTGCCGCTTCGAGGGGCGGTGAACTGGCCAGTGGCCGCAGGAACTCGATGCCCTGCGCCGACGCCAGCCACTCGATGCCCAGAATGTGCGCCACGTTGGCGATCATCGGCTGCAAGCGGCGCGCGGCGAAGGTCGCCATGCTGACGTGATCCTCCTGATTCGCGCTGGTCGGCAATGAATCGACGCTGGCCGGATGCGCCAGGCTCTTGTTCTCGCTGGCCAGCGACGCCGCCGTGACATGCGCGATCATGAAGCCGCTGTTCAGGCCGGCGTTGGCCGTGAGGAACGGCGGCAGGCGCGAGACGTTGCTGTCGATCAGCATCGCGATGCGGCGCTCTGCGATGGCACCGACTTCGGCGATCGCGTTGGCCATCGCATCGGCGGCCAACGCGACCGGCTCGGCGTGGAAGTTGCCGCCACTGATCATGGCTCCGTCCTCGGCAAAGACGAGCGGGTTGTCGGTCACCGCATTGGCCTCGCGCAGCAACACCAGCGCGGCGTGGCGCAACTGGTCCAGACACGCTCCCACGACTTGCGGCTGGCAACGCAGGCAGTAAGGGTCCTGCACGCGGTCATCGCCTTCGAGGTGGCTCGTGCGGATCGCGCTGCCGGCGAGCAGTTGGCGGTAGTACGCCGCCACATCGATCTGCCCCGGCTGGCCGCGCAGCGCATGGATGCGCGCATCGAACGGGCCGTCGCTGCCACGCGCCGCGTCCACCGTCAACGCACCGATCACCAGCGCGGCTTCGAGCACCGGCTCGAAGGTGAACAACGCGTGCAGGGCCAGCGCGGTCGAGACCTGCGTGCCGTTGATCAGCGCCAAGCCCTCCTTGGCTTCGAGTGCGAGCGGCGTCAGACCCGCCGCGCGCAGGGCGGCCGCTGCGGGACGACGAATGCCCTCGACGATGCAGTCGCCCTCCCCCATCAGGGCCAGCGTCATGTGCGCCAGCGGTGCGAGGTCACCCGACGCGCCGACCGAGCCCTGGCTCGGGATGCACGGCACCAGACCGGCGTTGTGCGCCACGATCAGCGTCTCGATCACGACCGGCCGCACGCCCGAGTGGCCGCGGGCGAGGCTGGCCGCCTTCATCGCCAGGGTTAGACGCACGACGCTTGACTGCATCGGCTCGCCGACGCCGACGCTGTGCGAGCGGATCAGGTTGCGCTGCAGCGTCGCCAGGTCAGCGGCGCCGATGCGCGTTGAAGCGAGTTTGCCGAAGCCGGTGTTGACGCCGTACACCGCCACATCACCGGCCGCTGCGGCCTGCACCACAGCGGCGCTGCTTTGAACGGCCGGCCAAGCCGCGGCGTCGAGTTCGAGCGCCTCGCCGCCGCGGTGGATGGCCAGCAGCTCGTCGAGCGTCAGTGCGCCGGGACGCAGGCGCATCAACGAGCCACCATCGGCAAGTTCAGGTTTTGCTCATGCGCGCAAGCGATCGCCTCTTCATAGCCAGCATCGGCATGCCGCATGACGCCGGTGGCCGGATCGTTCCACAGCACGCGCTCGATACGCTTCGCCGCCGCATCGGTGCCATCGCAGACGATCACGACACCCGAGTGTTGCGAGTAGCCCATGCCGACGCCGCCGCCGTGGTGCAGGCTGACCCACGTCGCGCCGCCGGCGGTGTTGAGCAAGGCGTTGAGCAGCGGCCAGTCGCTGACCGCATCGCTGCCGTCTTTCATGCTTTCCGTCTCGCGGTTCGGCGATGCCACCGAACCGCTGTCGAGGTGGTCGCGGCCAATGACGATCGGCGCCTTCAACTCACCGCGCTTCACCATCTCGTTGAATGCCAGCCCCGCGCGGTGACGCTCGCCGAGGCCGATCCAGCAGATGCGCGCCGGCAGGCCTTGGAACGCAATGCGCTCTTGCGCCATGTCGAGCCAGCGACGCAAGTGCGCGTCCTCGGGGAACAGCTCCTTCATCTTGGCATCGGTCTTGCGAATGTCTTCTGGGTCACCGCTCAAAGCCACCCAGCGGAACGGCCCCTTGCCGCGGCAGAACAGCGGCCGGATGTAGGCCGGCACGAAGCCGGGAAAGTCGAAGGCGTTCTTCACGCCTTGATCAAACGCGACCTGGCGGATGTTGTTGCCGTAGTCGACCGTCGGCACGCCTGCCTTCTGGAAATCGAGCATCGCTTGCACATGCACCGCACAGCTCTTCGCCGCCGCGTCGCGCAACGCTGCATGCTGCTGGGAATCGGCCTGCGCGGCGCGCCAGCGCTCGACGCTCCAGCCCGCGGGCAGGTAGCCGTTGATCAGATCGTGCGCGCTGGTCTGGTCGGTGACCAGATCGGGTTTGACGCCGCGCTGAACTAACGCGGGCAACACGTCGGCGGCATTGCCGAGCAGGCCAATCGACACCGCTTGCTTCGCGGCCGTGTACTTGGCAATGCGCGCCAGCGCGTCGTCAATGTCGTTGGCCTGCTCGTCAAGATAGCGCGAGCGCAGGCGGAAGTCGATGCGCGACTGCTGGCATTCGATGTTCAGCGAACACGCGCCGGCAAACGTCGCTGCCAGCGGCTGCGCACCGCCCATGCCACCCAGGCCCGCCGTCAATATCCAGCGGCCGGCAAGACTGCCGCCAAAGTGCTGCCGCCCCGCTTCAACAAAAGTCTCGTACGTGCCCTGCACGATGCCCTGGCTGCCGATGTAGATCCACGAGCCGGCCGTCATCTGGCCGTACATCATCAGGCCCTTGCGATCCAACTCGTTGAAGTGTTCCCAGGTGCTCCACTTCGGCACCAGATTCGAGTTGGCGATCAGCACACGCGGCGCGTCGGCGTGGGTCTTGAAGACACCGACCGGCTTGCCGCTTTGCACCAGCAGCGTTTCGTCGTCGCTCAGTTGCTTCAGTTCCGCGAGGATGGCTTCGAAACAATCCCAGTTGCGCGCGGCCTTGCCGATGCCGCCATAAACCACCAGCGCATCGGGGTTCTCCGCGACTTCGGGGTCGAGGTTGTTCTGCAGCATGCGAAAGGCGGCTTCGGTGAGCCAGCTCTTGCAACTCAGTTGCGTGCCACGCGGCGCGCGCACGGGTCGGGGCTGGGCAACACTTTGCAGGCGGGACAGATCGGTCATGACGGCGCTCCGAATTCAGGGTTGAACTCTACTTGTCTAGACAACCCTAGTCAACTACGATTCCGCTCATGGTTTCCACCAACGCCGCAGCGCCCTACGCCCGCGTCAAGCAGCACCTCAAGGACGGCTTGGCCGGCGGGCGCTGGGCACCCGGCGCGCTGATGCCGTCCGAGGCCGAGCTGGTGGCGCAATTCGCCGTCAGCCGCATGACCGTCAACCGGGCCTTGCGCGAACTGCAAGTCGAAGGGCTGGTGACGCGGACGCAAGGCGTGGGCACCTTCGCGGCGCCGTTGCACCGGGTGTCGTCGACGCTGACCATCCGCGACCTGCACGACGAGATCGAGTCGCGCGCGCACCTGCACCAGGCGGTCGTGCACGTGCAGCGCGCCGAGCGCGCCGGGGCTGCCTTGTGCTCGCAGCTCGGCATCGCCAACGGCAGCCGGGTCTTTCACACGCTGATCGTGCATCTCGAGAATGGCCTGCCGCTGCAATGCGAAGACCGCTACGTCAACCCGGCCTGCGCACCGGCCTACCTCGAGCAGGACTTCGCACGCACGACGCCAACGCACTACCTGTTCGAGGTCACCGACCTCTGGCGCGCACAGTACTCGATCGAGTCATCGCGTCCGACGGCGCAGGAAGCCACGCTGCTCGCCATCGCGGCCGACGAGCCCTGCCTCGTGGTCACGCGGCGCACCTTCACACGCAACGCCGCGATCACGATCGCGCGCCTGGTGCACCCAGGGTCGCGCTATGTGCTGGAAGGCAGTTTCGAACCATGAACACCGTGGAACTGGACAACTGCGCCTGGGTGCCCTGGCGCAACTCAGGCGGACGCACGCGCGAGCTGCTGGCGTGGCCTCACGCGAGCGACTGGTTGGTGCGGATCAGCGTGGCCGAGATTGAAGCCGACGGCCCCTTTTCTTCGTTCGCCGGCATCGACCGATGCTTTGCGGTGCTCGACGGCGCGGGCGTGGTCTTGTCGCTGCCTCACGGCCGGGTTCGCCTGACATCGCACGACGACGCGGTGTCGTTTGCCGGCGAGGCCGCGCCGATGTGCCACCTGATCGACGGGCCGACGCGCGACCTGAACCTGATGGCGCGCCGAGGTGCAGGCCGCCCCTCGATGCAGCGCACGCCGCACAACGGCCAACGCTGGCGCGGCGTCTTCGCCCACGGCACACTGTGGTGGACTGAAGACCCCCAAGAGGCGCTGCCGACGGTCACCGGCTGGCACATGGCTTTATGACGACAACACTTTGGCGCCACGCGCGCATCGCGACGATGCACGGCCCTCACCCCTGGGGCTGGATCGAGCGCGGCGCGCTGTTGACCGAAGGCGAGCGCATCGCTTGGGTCGGCAGCGACGGCGAGATTCCACGTGCCGTGCAGCCGCAGCAGGAGATCGACCTCCAAGGTGCGCTGCTGACGCCGGGCCTGATCGACGCCCACACGCACCTGGTCTATGGCGGCGACCGCGCCGCCGAGTTCGAACTGCGTCTCCAAGGCGCGAGCTACGAAGAAATATCGCGCCGCGGCGGCGGCATCGCCTCCACGGTCGCGGCCACGCGAGCGGCCAGCGATGACAGCTTGTTCGCCTCGGCGCAACAGCGGGCCCGCACGCTGATGGCCGAGGGAGTGACGACGCTCGAAATCAAGTCCGGCTACGGACTGTCCGAGCAGCACGAAGCGCGCTGCCTGGGCGTGGCGCGGCGCCTCGGCCGCGAATTGCCGCTGTCGGTGCGCACCACATCACTGGCGGCGCATGCCTTGCCGAAGGAGTACGCCGGCCGTGCCGACGACTACATCGACGCGGCCTGCGGCTGGCTGGCCACGCAGCATGCGCGCGGCCTGGTCGATGCCGTCGATGCCTTCTGCGACACGATCGGCTTCACGCCGGCACAGACGCGGCGCATCTTCGACGCTGCGCGCCAGCTCGGCCTGCCGGTCAAGCTGCACGCCGAACAACTTTCCAACCAGCACGGCGCTGCGCTGGCGGCCGAATACAGCGCGCTGAGCTGCGATCACCTGGAGCATCTCGACGCGCAAGGCATTGCCGCCATGAAGCACAGCGGCACTGTCGCCCTGCTGCTGCCCGGCGCGTTCTACTTCCTGCGCGACACCAAACTGCCGCCGGTGGCCGAGCTTCGCGCCGCGGGCGTGCCCATCGCCATCGCCACCGATCACAATCCAGGCTCGTCGCCCGCGTTGTCCTTGCTGTTGATGATCAACATGGCCTGCACCCTGTTCCGCCTGACGCCCGAAGAAGCCTTTGCCGGTGTCACGGTGCATGCTGCGCAGGCGCTTGGCTTGAACGATCGCGGCCGCCTCGCGCCCGGCTTGCGCGCGGACCTCGCGATCTGGGATGCCGAACATCCGCGCGAACTGGCGTACCGATTCGGGGTCAATCCGCTGCGCCAACGCATCTTTGCAGGAGTGACACCGTGAGCTTCACACTGCACCAAGGCACGACGCCGCTGATCATCAGCATGCCGCACGTCGGCACGCTGATCCCCGAGCAGTTGCAGAAGGACTACCAGCCGCGCGCCCTGCTGGTGGAAGACACCGACTGGTACCTCGACCGCCTCTATGCTTTTGCGGCCGACCTCGGCGCGAGCCTGCTGGTGCCGCGCGAGAGCCGCTATGTGATCGATCTGAACCGGCCGAGCGACAACTCGCCGATGTACACCGGCAGCAACAACACCGAGCTGGTGCCGACGCGCTTCTTCACCGGCGAGCCGCTGTACCTCGTAGGCCATGAGCCCGACGGCGTGGAGGTGATGCGGCGCATCGACGAGGTCTGGCAGCCGTACCACGACGCCCTGGCCGGCGAAGTGCAGCGGATCGGGGCCGCTCATGGTCACGCCGTGCTGTTCGATGCGCACAGCATCAAGAGCGAGCTGCCGTGGCTGTTCGACGGCACGCTGCCGAACCTGAACCTGGGCACCGTCGACGGCCACAGCTGCGCACCCACCCTGCGCCAGGCGCTGATCGCTGCCATGGCCACGCAGCAGCGCTTCACGCATGTCACCGACGGCCGCTTCAAGGGCGGGCATATCACGCGCCACTACGGGCAGCCTGCTCAGAACGTGCATGCAGTGCAGTTGGAGATGTGCTGGCGCACCTACATGGACGAAGGTCCGCCCGCCGCTTGGAACAACGCGCAGGCGGCCGAAGCTACGCCTTTGTTGCGCAAGCTCGTGCGCACGATGGTCGATTGGCGGCCGGCGTGAACTCGTCACTCTGGGCGCCGCGCGCCTGGGTGCGCGGGCGCTGGGCCGAAGCGGTGCTGCTCGAAGCCGATCGCAACGGCCGCTGGGCACGTGTGCAGATCGGCATTGCAGCCCCGGCCGAAGCCACCGTGCTCACAGGTGCCGCGCTGCCCGGCCTGGTCAACGCGCACAGCCACGCCTTTCAGCGCGCCTTCGCCGGCCTGGCCGAACGGCGCGACTCGGCGCTCGACGACTTCTGGTCGTGGCGCGACCGAATGTACGGCGTGGCGCTGCGCATCGAGCCCGACACCTTGCGTGATATCGCCACGCAGCTCTATGTCGAGTTGCTGCACGGCGGCTACACGCAGGTCTGCGAGTTCCACTACCTGCAGCACGATCGTGATGGCACACCGTACGCCGACCCGGGCACGCTGGCCTGGGCGCTGGCCGATGCCGCCGGCGCCGCAGGCATCGGCCTGACGCTGCTGCCGGTGCTCTACGAGCGCGCGGGCTTCACGCAGCCGGCGTTGCGCGACGACCAACGCCGCTTCGCCACCGACGCCGACGCCGTGCTGGCCTTGCAGCGCGCGGCGCAAGGCTTCGGCGTGCCCTGCGGTGTGGCCATCCATTCGCTGCGCGCAGCGCGGCCCGACTCGATCGCGCGCGTGGCCGCGGGTGCCGGCGCCGGGCCGATCCACGTCCACGTCGCTGAGCAGACGGCCGAGGTCGACGATTGCATCGCCGCAACCGGCGCGCGGCCGATCGAGTGGCTGACGAAACACGTGCCGCTCGATTCGCGCTGGCAACTCGTGCACGCCACGCACGCCACGCCCGAAGAGATCGACGCCGTGGCGGCGAGCGGCGCCGGCGTCGTCATTTGCCCGACCACCGAAGCCAACCTCGGCGACGGGCTGCCCGATCTGCCACGCTGGCTGGCATCGACGACACCTCTGTCGATCGGCTCGGACAGCCATGTCGGCCGCGACGCGCTCGAAGAACTGCGTCTGCTCGAATACGGCCAGCGCCTGCAACGCCACGAGCGCAACGTCGCCGCCGATCCCCGGCACGAGCCTGCCACGGCCGCACGACTGTTCGAGCGCGTCCTGGCCGGTGGCGCCGCCGCGGCGGGCCACGCCGACTGGGGATTCGTCGAAGGCGCGCGCGCCGACCTGCTCGTCGCCGATCCGTCGTGCGAGGCCACGCTCGGCATCCCGAGCGAGTCGCTGCTCGATGCCCTCGTCTTCGCCGGCGCCACGCGGCCGTGGCGCGACGTCATGGTGGCCGGGCGCTGGGTGCTGCGCGAACATCAGCATGCCGACGGTGCAGCCATCGCGGCACGCTTTGACCAGGCCATGCACAAGCTCTGGCATCCATGACCGCACTGGCCGGCATCCGCGTCGTCGAGTTCGCCGGCCTCGGCCCGGCACCGTTCGCCGGCATGATGCTCGCTGACATGGGCGCCGACGTGATCGTCATCGATCGCACCGACAACGTGTCGCAAGAACGGGCTGACGAACACCGCGGCAAGCGTTCGATCCAGCTCGACTTGAAGCAGCAGCGCGGACGTAACATCGCCTGGGCCTTGATCGAGCGCGCGGATGTGTTGATCGAAGGTTTTCGCCCCGGCGTCATGGAGCGCCTGGGTTTCGGTCCCGACGCGGTCGCGGCACGTTGTCCGAAACTCGTCTATGGCAGGGTCACCGGCTGGGGACAGCACGGTCCTCTCGCATTGGCCGCGGGCCATGACATCAACTATGTGTCGCTGACCGGCGCGATGTCGATCGCTGGCCGGCCCGGCGAAGCGCCAATGATCCCGGCGACGCTCGTCGGCGACATGGGCGGCGGCGCCATGTTCCTGGCCTTCGGCATCGTCTGCGCGCTGTTCGAAGCCCAACGAAAGGACGGCAGCGGCCGCGGGCAGGTCATCGATGCGGCGATGGTCGATGGCGTGGTGGCGCTGTCGTCCCTGGTTCATCAGCGCCGCGGCGCCGGCACGTGGAGCGACGAGGCTGCGCACAACTTCTTCCTCGGCACGTCGCCGTTCTACGACGTCTTCGAATGCGCCGACGGCCATGTCAGCCTCGGGGCGATCGAGCCGAAGTTCTATGCCGAACTGCTGCGGCGGCTCGGCTTGAACGACGTGGACGCATCGCGCCAGTACGCGTTCGAGGACTGGCCCGCGCTGCGCCAGCGCATCGCAGCGCTGCTGAAAACGCAGACGCGCGCTCATTGGTGCGAACGGCTGGAAGGCAGCGACGCCTGCTTCGCACCGGTGCTGACGCTGGCCGAAGCGCCGCAGCACCCGCACCTGGCGGCGCGCAACACCTTTGTCGAGGTCGATGGCCGCACGCTGCCAGCGACGGCCCCGCGTTTGTCGAGAAGCGGCGCACGGACGATGCAGCCCGGCCCGCGCCCTGGCGAGCACACGGACGAGGTGCTGCGCGAACTCGGCGTCAGCGGCCCTGGCTGAAGCGCTGCGCCAGCAGCGACGTCGTCAGGCCAAGCAAAATCGCCCACTCCAGTGACAGCGTCACCGTGGCGACCAGCGTCACCGCGAGGCCGGCGCGCTCGATCGGTTCATCGCGCCAAATTCGCCGCATCTCGCGCATGTCGAACAGACCCCAGGCAACGACGAACAACAATGCCGAGACAACCACCAGCGGCAGCCACCGTGCGAGTGGACTGACAAAGACCAGGATGATGACCAGGAACAGCGATGCAAAAACCGCCGACAGCGGCGTGCGCGCGCCGGCCTCGGCATTGACGCCCGAGCGATTGAACGAACCGCTGGTCGGCATCGACGAGAAGAACGCGCCGACGATGTTGGCCAGGCCTTGTCCAATGAACTCCTGGTTGCCGTCGAGCGCATCGCCGCGGCGGCGCGCCATCGCCCGCGCGATCGCGCTGGCTTCGGTCAGCGCGAGCAAGGTCATCACCAGCGTCGCACCGAACAGGCTGCGCACCGTGTCGATGCGCAGGTCGGGCCACGACAGCGGCGGCAACGCGCCGGGCAACGGCGGCACCGTGGCCAGCGGCGGCCACTGCGGCATGGCCTGAGCGAGCAGCCAGGCGACGATCGAACCACCGACCACCGCCACCAGCATCGCCGGCACCCAGCGCGACAACGGCTTGGCCAGGATGGCCAGCGCCACCGTCAACACGCTGACGATCAACGCTGCGGGATTGATCTCCTGCCAGCGAGCCAAGACAGCCTGCACCGTGGACAGAACCGACTGACCCCGCGGCAAGTTGATGCCGAGCGCGCTGCCGAGCTGGCTGGCGACAATCAGCACCGCAGCGCCCGCCGTGAAACCCACCACCACCGAGTGCGGCACCTTGTCCACCAGCGCACCGACGCGCGCCAGCCCGAGCAGCAACTGCATCACACCGACCAGCAGCGCCAGCGTCAGCACCAGCTTGACGTACTCGGGCGAACCCACGGCGGCCAGCGGCGCAACGAGGGCCATCGTCGTCAATGAGATCGCGTTGGCCGGGCCGGTCACCATCAGGCGGCTGGCGCCGAACAGCGCGGCGACGATGCACGGCAACATCGCCGCATACAAACCATATTGCGGCGGCACACCGGCCAGCGTCGCAAACGCAACGCCCTGCGGCAACACCACCACCGCGCCGGTCAGTCCGGCAAGGACATCGGCGCGCAGTGCGCCGGGTTGGCGCCACTCGTCGCGCCATTGCATCATGGGCATCACTGGCAGTTGCATCGGACCTTGGAGTGCTTCGCAGGCAAGCCGTGATGGTCGCTGGTAAACAGTCCGTCACTCGCGATCTGACAGCCTCAAAACCCTAGGGTGATGCACCAAGCGGGGACCGAAGTCTTTGGCGATATAGTCGCGCCCTTCGCGGTGTGCAGCACCGCCGTCGCTCACAAGGCGGCGAAGAAAAGCATTTCAAGAGCTACAAATTCGAGAGCAAGCGGCAGCACCCCCACCCTGGGTGTCTGGAGGTTCGGTTTTGGCGACGTACGACTACGCTGATCAACAGCGCAAACCCGGCAA
>JANOEG010000126.1:0-3464 GCA_031413095.1 Burkholderiales bacterium
GCAGACGGTGATCGCGGCGCAGGTCAGCGGCGCGGTGGTGGAACTCAAGGTCAAGGCCGGCGACCGCGTGACGGCAGGCCAGGTGCTGATGCGCCTGGACGCCCGTGCAGCCGACCAGAACGCCGCAGCCGGCGACGCGCAGGTGCGCGCAGCCCGCGCGGCGCAGGACGTGGCCGCCAAGGAGTTCGCGCGCCAGAAGCAGCTCGCGGCCGACCAGTTCATCAGCGCCGCGGCGCTGGATCGCGCCGAGGCCGAGTTCAAGGCCGCGCAGGCGCAGGCCGCGGCGCAGCTCGCGCAGGCCGGCGCCTCGCGCACGCAGACCGGCTTTTTCGTCGTCCGTGCGCCGTATGCCGGCGTCATTGCCGACGTGCCGGTGACGCTGGGCGAGATGGCGCTGCCGGGCCGCGCGCTGGCCACGCTGTTCGACCCGGCGGTGTTGCGGGTGGCCGCGGCGGTGCCGCAATCGGCGGCGATGTCGGTCGGTGACGGCAAGGCGGTGCGCGCGGAGATCCCGTCGTTGCCCATCGCGGCGCAGCGCCTGCAGACGCCGTCGCGGGTGCAGGTGCTGCCGGCTGCCGATCTGGCCACGCACACGGTGACGCTGCGCGCCGACCTGGCCGCGGGTCTGGCCGGTGCGATGCCAGGTCAGTTCGCGCGCCTGTGGCTGCCGGCCGCCAGTGCTGCGGCCAGCCCCTGGGTGCCAGCACAAGCGATCGTGCGCCGCGCCGAGATGACAGGCCTCTACGTGCTCGACGCCAACGGCAAGCCACTGCTGCGTCAGGTGCGGCTGGGCCGCAGCGACGGCGCGCAGGTGGAGGTGCTGTCGGGCTTGAACGCCGGTGAGCGCGTGGCGACCGACGCGCAAGCCGCCGCTCGCATGACAGCGTCGGTGAAATGAACGTGGCCAAGCTCGGCATCTCCGGTCGCATTGCAGCCTACTTCCAGAGCGCGCAGATCACACCGCTGCTGGCGCTCGTCGGCCTGCTGCTCGGCGCGTTTGCGGTCTTCGTCACGCCGCGCGAGGAGGAGCCGCAGATCAACGTCACGATGGCCAACGTGCTGATCCCGTTCCCCGGTGCGAGCGCGAAGGACGTCGAGCAGATGGTGGCGGGCCCGGCCGAGCAGGTGCTGTCTCAGATCGCAGGCACCGAGCATGTGATGTCGGTCTCACGGCCGGGGCTGGCTGTGATCACCGTGCAGTTCAAGGTCGGCGTGGCGAGGACCGAAGCGCTGGTGCGGCTGTACGACACGGTCAACGCCAATGCCGACTGGCTGCCCCAGGGTTTGGGCGTCGGTGCGCCGATCATCAAGCCGAAGGGCATCGACGATGTGCCGATCGTCACGCTGACGCTTTTCAGCAAGAGCGCCGGCGCCTATGACCTGGAGCGCGTCGCGCACAGCGTCGAGTCTGATCTGAAGCGCGTCGCCGGCACGCGCGAGGTGACGACGATCGGCGGCCCCGGCCGCGGCGTGCGCGTGCAGATCGATCCGGCGAGGCTGGCCGGCAGCGGTGTCACCGTGGCCGACCTGCGCGCCGCGCTGCTCTCGGCCAACCTCGGCGCCCCGGTCGGCGAGCTGATCGCGGGCAACCGCGCGGTGGCGCTCGAGTCCGGGCCGTTCATGAAGAGCGCGCGCGAAGTCGGCGAGCTCGTTGTCGGTGTGGCCGGTGGCAAGCCGGTGTTCCTGACCGACGTCGCTGACGTGGTGGATGGTCCCTTGGTGCCGACGCGCTATGTCTGGCATGGCGTGGCGGGCGCATCGGCAGCGGAATTCCCCGCCGTGACGATCGCCATCACCAAGAAGCCCGGCGAAAACGCCATCGCCGTGGCCGAAGGCGTGCTGACGCGCATCGACTCGCTGCGCAACACCGTCGTCCCGGCCGACGTGCAGGTCGCGGTGACGCGCAACTACGGCGCCTCGGCCAACGACAAGGCCAACAAGCTGATCCGGAAGCTCTTGTTCGCCACCGCGTCGGTGGTGGCGCTGGTCTTCTTCGCCCTCGGTCGGCGCGAGGCGGCGATCGTCGGCGCGGCGGTGATCCTGACGCTGACCGTCACGCTGTTCGCGTCCTGGGCGTGGGGATTCACGTTGAACCGCGTCTCGCTGTTCGCGCTGATCTTCTCGATCGGCATCCTGGTCGACGACGCGATCGTCGTCGTCGAGAACATCCATCGCCACATGGCGTTGAAGCCCGGCGTGCCGCTGGTGCAATTGATTCCCGGCGCGGTCGATGAGGTCGGCGGCCCGACGATCCTGGCCACGCTGACCGTGATCGCGGCGCTGTTGCCGATGGCTTTCGTCTCCGGGCTGATGGGCCCGTACATGAGCCCGATCCCGATCAACGCCAGCCTGGGCATGCTGCTGTCGCTGGCTATTGCCTTCGTCGTCACGCCGTGGCTGGCGCGGCTGTGGTTAAGAGCCACGCCCGCGCACGACGGCGCGCACGGCCTGTCCGCGCGCATGGGGCCGCTGTTCGAGCGCGTCTTCGCACCGTTGCTCGATGCGCAGCGCGGCACGAAGAACCGCCGCTGGCTCGGCCTCGGTGTGGCCGTCGCCATCCTGATCTCGCTGACGCTGCCAGCCAACGGCCTGGTGCTGTTGAAGATGCTGCCGTTCGACAACAAGTCGGAGTTCCAGGTCATCGTCGACATGCCCGCCGGCACGCCCGTCGAGCGCACGGCCGCGGTGCTGCACGAGCTCGGCGCGCACCTGGCGACGGTGCCCGAGGTCACGGACTATCAGGCCTATGCCGGCACGGCGAGCCCGATCAACTTCAACGGCCTGGTGCGCCAGTACTACCTGAGGAGCGGCGGCGAGGTCGGCGATCTTCAGGTCAACCTCGTTGACAAGCACTTGCGAGACGACAAGAGCCATGCGATCGCGACGCGCGTGCGGCCGGCTCTGCAGGCCATCGGCGCGCGCCACAGTGCGAATGTGAAAGTGGTCGAAGTGCCGCCAGGCCCGCCGGTGCTGTCGCCGCTAGTCGCCGAGATCTACGGCCCCGAGGCCGAGGGGCGCCAGCAGGTGGTGCGCGCAGTGCGCAAGGTCTTCGAGACCACGCCCGGCGTGGTCGATGTCGACGACTCGTCGATCGCCGCGGCACCGAAGACGTTGCTGGTGGTGGACCGGCGCAAGGCGGCGATGCTCGGCTTGAGCAGGTGCCGTAACTGGCGCTCGGCGCCAGAGACCCGGTCGTGCCGATATGGTTGCCCTTGTATATGGCGGTTGTGCCGATTTTCGGATTATCCTGATCAAGATCCCAGGTGACTTCACCGTTGACGTGCACCATAGAGGCAGAGCTCGCCCCGTGACAGGTTTCACAGGAAATACTGAGGCCAGCCTTACTGAGTGAAACATTGGATGAAGCATGACGTGTATGAGCGCCACCCAGAGCCGGTTGCGGGACGTTGCCCGGATCACCGCCGTGGCAGGTACCGCAGATTGCCTGGTCAGTCAGCTCCCAG
>JANOEG010000127.1:0-2243 GCA_031413095.1 Burkholderiales bacterium
TCGATGATGGGCGGCAACTACCCCGGCGCCGGCATCACGCTCGGGCCGAACCTGACCTTCGGCTGGATCGCAGGGCGGCACATCGCGGCACGTGCGAAGACGCAACCAGAGGACCAACGCCATGCCGCATGAGATCGTGGACCATCGGATCTACACGATCAAGCTGCGCAAGATGGGCGAGTTCATCGAAGTCTTCGATCGCCTCGCGATGCCGATCCTGTTGAAGACACTCGGCAATCCACTCGGCTTCTGGACCAGCCATGTCGGCCCTCTCAACCAGCTCGTGCATCTGTGGGGCTACGACAGCTTGGCCGACTACGAGCAGCGCTGCAACGCACGCGACACACATCCTGATTTTCCGAAGTACCTCGCCGCATCCGAACACCTGATCGTGGCGCAGGAGACGCGGCTGATCCGGCGCGCGGTGCTGCCGAGCATGGAGGCCTTGCAATGATGATCGCCATCGTCACCGGCGGCGCCGACGGCATCGGCTGGGCCACCTCACAACGACTGGCAGAGGACGGCGCGCGGGTCGTCATCGCCGACCTGCGCGAAGACGCGGCCCGCGAGCGTGCGGCGCAGCTCGGCGCACAGCATCTTGGCCTGGCCTGTAACGTCAGCGACGAAGCCTCGGTCATGGCCTGCGTGCGCGCCGTCGTCGAGCAATGCGGCCGCATCGACATCCTCGTCAACAACGCCGGCATCGGTGACCAGGCGGCCACCACGGTCGATCAGAAGGTCGATGCCTTCGACCGTGTGCTCGCCGTCCACTTGCGCGGCACCTTCCTGATGAGCCGCGAAGTCGGCCGCGTGATGCTGGAACAAGGCTCCGGCGCGATCGTCAACCTCGGCTCGATCGCCTCGTCGCTCGGCATCCCGATGCGCAACGCCTACGGCGCCGCCAAGGCCGGCATCGTCGCGATGACGAAATCGATGGCCTGCGAGTGGGCCGACCGAGGCGTGCGTGTCAACGCAGTCGCTCCGGGTTACGTGCGCACCGCGCTGGTCGAGGCGCTCGAAGCCAAGGGCGCGCTCAACACGGACGCCATCCACAAGCGCACGCCCATGGGCCGCATGGGTTCACCGGCCGAGATCGCCGAAGCCATCGCCTTCCTGGCCTCGCCGCGCGCGAGCTTCATCACCGGCAGCGTGCTCGCTGTCGATGGTGGTTGGACGGCGCTCGGCGGTACGCTGCCGGCCGTGCCACCGGTGGTGGCCTCGGCCTGAACAACAACACAAGGAGACGACGATGCCGCTACTCGGTGAAGGTGCTTTGGCGATGTGGTGGGACATGTCCGCCGCAGCGCGCCCCGAGTTCGAGGACTGGCATTCGCACGAGCATTTCGCCGAGCGCCTGGCGCTGCCGGGCTTTCTGCGCGCGACGCGCTGGACCGACGCCGACGGCGGCGAAGGCATCTTCCAGTTCTACGAGATCGAGCGCCACGATGTCGTCAAGTCCGCGGCCTACCTGAAGAGCCTGAACACGCCGAGCCAGTGGTCCACGGCGATGATGCCGCACCACCGAAACATGGTGCGCAGCCAGTGCCATCGGTTGGAGACCCACGGCAGCGCCACCGCGCGCCATGCGGCGGTAATTCGCCTGTCGCCGGCCGCCGGCCGCGACGCCGCGCTGCGCGCGGCATTGAAGGCGCTCATCGAAGCCCTGCCGGGCCGCCCCGGCATCACGGGTGCTCATCTGTTGCGGCATGAGTCGCCCGCTATCGCGATGACCACCGAACAGAAGATCCGCGGCGGCGACCGCACGGCCGACTGGGTGCTGATCGTCTGCGGCTACGACGCGGCCACGCTGCGCGCACTGGCACAGGCCGACGGCACGCTCGGCCCGCCTGCACTGCTTGCCGCCGGTGCTTCGGTCAGCGAGTTCACCGGGCTGTACGCACTGTCGCTGTCGGCACTGCCAGGCGACCTGCCGCATCCGATGCCCAGCAGAGAGCCACGATGAAAGCCATCGCCAAGCTCAAGGCCGAACCCGGCGCGATGGCGCTGATCGATGTCGAGCCGCCCAAACGCCGCGAAGGCGAGGTGCTGCTGCGCATCACCGCCGGTGGCATCTGCGGCACCGACGTGGCCATCTGGAAGTGGTACGAAGCCGTGGTCGGCCAGTACGCGCCGACGTTCCCGCTCATCGTCGGCCACGAGTTCGCCGGCACGGTGATCGAGTCGGACAGCCCACGCGCGCCGCCGGGCACCGTGGTGGCCGTCAACCCGCAGATCGCCTGCGG
>JANOEG010000128.1:0-9775 GCA_031413095.1 Burkholderiales bacterium
CGGTGCAGGAACACGGGCGCCTGCCAGCCCTTGGGCAGCGCGGCTTTGATCAGCTGAAAAAGCACGATGGCCGCACGCGCCAGCGGCCTCACGATGGGCATCAGGAACTGGCGCGACGGTGAGGCCGAGTCGGTGAGCCAAGCCTGCTTGATCTCGTCGGACAGCGGCGAGCTCGTGTCCAGGTACAACGCCAGCCACGGGCTCGGGTCGGCCGGGTTGTGTTCGTCGAGAATGAAATTCGGCAGTGTTTTCATGCGGCGGGTGGTGTGCAGGCATCCTGCCACTGCATCAGGTAGAGCTGCGCGGTGCGCCGCGCCGTCTGCACGATGTCGGCGTCGGCCGCGGCGCTGGGGTCGGCGGCGAGCACCATCTGCACCGCGCGCAGCCAGCGCGCGAGGTGGTTCTCGTCGTTGGCGCCGTGGTAGGCGAGGAAGCGGAAGGCGTTGGGCGGCAGCTTCAGTTGCGCCTGCAACAGCGGCAGTAGCGCCGGGATGATGCGTTGGCCCGTGCCTTCTATGACGTAGATCGCGCCGAGCAGCCCGACGGGGCTCGGCGTCGCGGCCTTGGCGTGCAGATAGCTGTTCAGCGCCTCGCCGCCCGGGTTGCGGCGCAGGTCGTCGATGCTCGCCGCCGAGCCGCCGGCCGAGCGGTAGTCGTCGAACAGGATGTTGAAGTCGAACTGCTCTTCGCTCGCATGCGTCTCGACCAGTTCGCCCAGCGCCACGTAGGGCGCGCGCATGCTGGCGATGGCCTCGCGCATCCAGCGGCTGCCCTCGCGCACCTGCGGGATCCAGCACGCCATCCAGCGCAGGTAGTCGTCCTGCGCGAAGCGGCGCTGCATCAGGGCCTGCACGAGCGGCGTGCGCCAGGCGGCGGAGCGGTAGTCGTGCCAGACCTCGGCGAGTGATTGCAGCAGGCGAGCGAGGCGCGGGTCGCTGGCGGTAGCCGCGTCGTGCGGCGCGGCGATGTCCGGGGCGTCGTCGTTGCGCTCTGGCGCTGCGACAACCGCAGCGCGCGGCTTCGTCGCCGAGGGCGCTGCACCGGGACGCTCGACTTCGAAGAGCGCATAGGCCACCGTGAAGCGCCCGGACTCGGGCACGAAGCAGAAGATCTGCTCGCCCTCTTTCATGTCGCGCGTGCGCACGAACTCCGACAGCATCACGAACAGGCTGGCGGCGCCGGTGTTGCCGCGCGTGTGCAGGTTGGTCCACCAGCGCTCCGGCGGAATCGACAACTGCGCCGCTTGCATCAGTTCGTCGACGACGGGACGAAACCGCTCTGAAGAGTAGTGGCAGAGGAAGTGGTCGACGCGCCGAGGGTCGACGAGTCCCTGCTGCACCAGCGCCGCGTACTCGTGGATCGCGATGTCGAACAGGTTGGGAAGCAAGCGGATGTCTTGGCGCAGCGCGAGCGCGCCGTCGGCCTCGGCGGCGCTGCTGCTGTCGTAGTCGAGATAGCTGCGCGTGCCTTCGAGATTCAGGCCGAGCTGCATGCACACCGGGTGATCGCCCGAGAACGACTTCTGGTGCACCCACTTCAAGCGCAGGCGCGGCGTGTCGTCAGCGAGTTCGTCGCGGTGGCACAGCACCAAGGCAGCGGCGCCGTCAGACAGCATCCAGCGCAGAAAGTGTGCGTTGAAGTCAGCCTCATAGCCGCGCGGCGCAAAGCGCGAGCGCTTGAACATGCGCGACGGCAAATCACTGCCCACCGCCAGTGCGCGCCGCGCGTCGCCCTGCTGCACCTGGCCCGCGGCAAAGGCCAGCGCACCGAGGCTCGCCGCGCACACACCAACGCTGGTGTGCGTGTGCATCGGCGGCGCACCGAGTTCGCCCTGCACCATGTTGGCAAAGCCCGGCATGATTGCGTCGCCGCCGCTGGTGCCGCAGGCCAGCAGGTCAATGGCGGACAGCTCGCAGCGCGCATCGGCCAGCGCGGCGCGGATCGCGGCTGCGGCCATCTGCGCATTGCTTTCACGCGTGCGGCCATCCGGGTCGATCGCATAGTGGCGCGTGCGGATGCCGTTCTCGGCCAGGATGCGCTGCTTGATGCGGCCCGAGATGCGGTTCAGCGGCGCGATGAAAGCGTCCATGCCGTCGTTGTCGATCGGCGCGCCCGGAAGATGGAAGCCGGTGCCGGCGATGAAGACGTCGTCGTAGAGAGTGGGCATGGGTCAGGCGGTGGGTGTCATCAGCGAGCGGCTGCGAAGTCGGGGCACGAGCGCGCCCAGCACCATCACGCGCAGCACGTAAAGCAGGAAGCTGCGCTCTTCCAGCGAAGGGGCGACGCGCTCGCGCAGCGCGCGGTGCAGTTCCGGCATGCGGCTCCAGTGTTCGCGCGGATGTTCGTGGTGCGCGGTGTGAAATCCGATGTTGAAGTACAGCCAGTTCACGGCACCGGTGAAGTTGCGCGCGTAGTTCCAACGCGAGCGGCCGTCGGCATGCGCGTGCTGAAAGTAGTTGGCGCCGAGCAGCGCGTGCAGTGCGATCAGCTGCGGCAGCAGGACGTAGAGCAGCGCCTTGGGTGCATCCAGCACCAGCAGCACGAGCCACGCCGCAGCGACGAGTCCGTACTGCCACAGCGCCCAGCGCCACACGCCCGGCCGATGGCGCCGCATGCGCGCGAGGTGGGCCAGAAAGTGCGGGTAGAGCGCACACGCCGCCTGTAGTGGATGCAGCAGGTAGCCCAGCGCGTGGTTGCTGTCGCCGCCGGCAAAGCGGTAGGTGCGCGCCCAGTCGCCGGGGCCGTGGCGATGGCGGTGGTGGTTGGCGTTGTGCGTGGCGGTGAAGGCGTAAGTGGGGTGGCCTTGCAGCAGCGCCAGCAACAGATCGGTGATGCGGTTCGCCGCGCGGCGGTGCCACATCGGCAGGTGCGCGTGGTGATGGTGAACGACGTCAATGCCGATCCACAGGATCACCATCAGCGCATACAACAACGGCGCGAAGCCGTGCTGCCATTGCCACGCCGCGAGCGCCGGCACGGCCACGATGTAGGCCAGGCATTGCAGGTCGCGGGCGTGGCGCAGTGTCATGGCGTGCCCACGCGCCGCGCCTCGCGCGCCAGGCCAGCGGCGATGACGGCCTGCGCGGCATCGTGCGGCAGCTGCGTTCCCAGCCCCCTGTCCATGAAGGTGAACAGGAACCCGTAGTTGCCGCGGTGGCAGGCGTGGTGCAGGTGGTGGTCCTGCGCGTTGGACAGCCAGCGCCAGCGCTTCGGCAAGGCGCGGCAGTTGCTGTGACCGACGACGTTGTAGGTCAGCGAGAGCACCGGCAGCAGCAGCAGCGCCGCGGGCGTGAACTCCCAGACCAGCATCGGCGGCAGCAGCACGCTGCCGAGCAGCAGCGCTTCGACCGGGTGGAAGGCGTAGGTCGACCACGGCGTCGTCACCACCGACTGGTGGTGCGCCGCATGCACCGCGCGCAGCAGCTTCGGGTGGTGCAGTGTGCGGTGCACGGCGTAGAAGTGGATGTCGTTCCAGACCAGCAGCGCCAGCAGTTCGAGCACCACGCGCAACGGCGGGTTGGACGGATGCACCGTGGCCCAGCCCTGCACGACAAAACCCCAGGGGATGACGATGCCGACGCCGAAGATCAGCACCGACAGCGCGCTCTGCCGCCACTCGCGCGCCACCTGACCAGCCGGCACGGGACGCGGATCGAGCAGGCGGCCGCGGCCGCTGGCCAACAGCGCGCCGCGTATGGCCAGCGCCAGCCACCCGGCGAGCAGGTAGATGGCGGCGAAATAGGCCACGCCAGCCAACGCGACGGCGGCAGCGGACCAGGAGGCAATGACGATGGATTCCATGGCGGTATGCGGGCGCCAGTGTGCCTTGGCGCGCCGCACCGTCGCTCCGCCGCTGTTGAGGCAGACTGCGGTCCCATGACATCCGACCAGGCGCTGAGTCTTTTGAAGCAAGCCAATGCGGTGGCACGGCGCGTCATGGCAGAGGGTCATCATCCCTTCGGCGCCGTGCTGGTCGATGCCGATGGCGAAACAGTGCTGCTCGAACAAGGCAACGTCAGCACCGTCGAGCATGCCGAATCGGTGCTCGCGCGCACGGCGGCGGCGCGCTTCACGCCCGAGCGGCTGTGGCAATGCACGCTCGTCACGACCGTCGAGCCTTGTGCGATGTGCGCGGGCACGCAGTACTGGGCGCACATCGGCCGCCTGGTCTATGGCATGAGCGAGCGTCGTTTGCTCGAAGTCACCGGCAACCACAGCGAGAACCCAACGCTCGATCTGCCCTGCCGCGCAGTCTTCGCTGCGGGTCAGAAGAAGATCGACGTCATCGGCCCGATGGCCGACGCCGAAGAAGAAATCGCGGCACTGCACCGCAACTTCTGGCAATCGCGGTGACTTGGCACGGCTCGCTGGCACTGCGCTACCGCCGCGACGGCGTGCGCACAGTCGCCCACGATCGGCACGACGGCCCCTTGCGTGTGCTCAAGGCGCTGTACCCGGAGGGCGACGGCGTCTGCCACCACGTGCTCGTGCACCCGCCGGGTGGCATCGCCGGTGGCGACCAGCTCGACATCGAGGTCACGCTCGAACCCGGCGCGCACGCGCTGATCACGACACCGGGCGCGACGCGTTTCTACCGCAGCAACGGCGCGCCGGCACAGCAGACGGCACGGATCGACGTGCAGCGCGACGCGCGCCTGGAGTGGCTGCCGATGGCGACGCTGGCCTTCGACGGCTGCCTGGCCGAGAACCGCGTGCATTTCGTGCTGGCCGAGGGGGCGACGATGATCGGCGCCGACGTGCTCGGGCTGGGCCTACCGGCCTCGGACGCGCCCTTCGCGCGAGGCCGCTTCACGCAGCACCTCGAGTGGCCCGGCCGCTGGATCGAGCGCGGCGCGATCGACGCCGCGGACTTGCGCCTGCGCGATTCCGCGCTGGGCCTGGGCGGACACACCGTGATGGCGACGCTGTGGTGCGCGGCCGGCAGCGGCTTCGCGTCGGCGCAGCGCGAGGCGCTGCTCGAAGCCGCGCGCGACGGTGCCGGTGCGTTGGAGGGCAGCAGCGCAGTCGATCCGGGGCTCGTCGTCTGGCGCGCCGTCGGCCACTCGGTCGAATCGCTGTGGGCGCGTCTGGTCCGCGTGCGCGCCCAGTGGCGAATGCTGTGCTGGGGCTTGGCGGAGGCGGCGCCGCGGGTGTGGTCGACCTGACGCAGCACGGCACTCAAGCCGAGGCATCGCGCGCGCCGCCGGCCTCCACGCGCTTGGCGAACACGGCGAGCGCCAGCGACGACACCACGACCAATGTCAGGCCCCAGCCCAGCGACAGTGCCGAGGCCACGGCCCCCACCACCGGCGGGCCAATCAGCAGGCCGATCCAGCCGAGCGACGAGACCAGGGCGATGCCGGCCGCTGCACTGACGCCGGGCACGCGCGAGGCGGCGACGAACAACAGCGGGATGACGTTGGCCAGGCCGAGGCCGACCAGCGCGAATCCCAGCAGCGCCACCCACACGCTGTTCGTCCACAGTACGAGCGCCATCGCGCAGGCCGCGACGATCGCGCAGGCGCGCAGCAGCGCTGCAGGATGCACGTGGCTGCGCAGCCAGTCGCCGCCGAAACGTCCGGCCGCCATCGCCGCCGAGAAGCTGGCGAAGGCCAGTGCGGCCAGCGTAGGCTCGGCGCCGATGTCGCGTTGCACGTAGAGCACGCTCCAGTCGTAGATCGCGCCCTCGGCCAACAAGCCCAGGATCGCCAGCAGGCCGAGCAGCAGCAGCGTGTTTCTGCCGGGCGCGGCCATGTCGGTGAGGCGCCGGGCCTGCGCGCCGTGGCCGGCAACGACATCGTGCGTGGGCAGCATCGCCAGGCCGGCGGCCAGCGCCACCACCGCAAACAGCAATGCCGCGCAACGCATCTGCAGCAGCGGCGCCACCTGACGATCGAGCAGCCAGGCGCCGATCGAAGCGCCCACCATCCCGCCCAGACTCCACATGCCGTGCATCGCACTCATCATCTTGCGGCCGGCGCGCTGTTCGAGGTAGCTGCCTTCGGTGTTGATCGCCACGTCGAACAGGCCCACCGTCGCGCCCAGCCCGGCCATCGCCAGCATCAGCAGCGGCAGGCGGTCGAATTGCAGCAGCAGTGCCAGAGACAACCCAGCACCGACGGCCGCTCCCAGCGCCGCGCCGCGGGCGCCCCACGCCGCGATGATGCGGCCCGCGAAGAGCAGGCAGAGCACGGCGCCCACCGACGCGGCGAACAGCGCCAGCGACAACTGCGCATCGCCGAGGCCGTAGTGCGCGCGCATCGACGGCACGTGCACACCCAACGCCGCCGCCGCCAGGCCAAGCACGAAGAACTGCAGGTGGGTGGCGATGCGCGCGCGCCGGCAGCGCAGCGCGTCGGCAGCAGCATCTGCATCGGCCGCCGCCGGGGACAGGTCGGTCATCGGCGCGATTGTGACCACAGCGCCACAATGGCTCGCCGGATCAACGCAGCGGAGACGACGAAATGGACCTTGGACTCGATGGACACGTGGCAGTCGTCAGCGGCGGCAGCCGCGGCATCGGCAAGGCGGCGGCACAGGCGCTGGCCGCTGAAGGCGCGCACGTGGCGCTGATCGCGCGCGACCTCGCGGTGGCGCAGGCCGCGGCGGACGAGATCGCCGCCACCAGCGGCCGCAACGTGCGCGCGTACGCCGCCGACACCGGCGACGATGGCGCCGTGCGCTCGGCCTTCGACCGCATCGCCGCGGACTTCGGCCGCATCGACGTGCTGGTCAACTGCGCGGCGCAGCCGGGTGGCCAGGCGCCGCCACTGAAGTTTGCACAGATCACGCGCAGCGCGGTCGACGCCGAGATCAACGTCAAGGTCATCGGCTACCTGCGCTGTGCGCAGGCCGCGGTGCCGCACATGTTGCGCCAGGGCGGCGGGCGCATCATCAACATCAGCGGCCTGGCGGCGCGCAGCACCGGCGCCGCCGTCGGCAGCATGCGCAACGTCGCCGTCGCGGCGCTGTCGAAGAATATGGCCGACGAACTCGGGCCGCAGGGCATCGTGGTGGTCTGCTTGCACCCCGGCGCAACGCGCACCGAGAAGACGGCTGGCGTGATCGCCCGTCAGGCACAGGCCAGCGGTCTCGGCGTGGCCGAGGTCGAGCAGGAACTGGCGCGCCGCAACGCGCTGCAGCGCTTGATCGATGCCAGCGACATCGCCCACGTCGTGGCTTTCCTCGCGTCGCCGAAGTCGCTGGCCCTGCATGGTGAATCGATCGGCGCCGGCGGCGGCCAGCCGGGCGTGATCCACTACTAGCGCTTCAGATCGACAGCCGGTCTTTGACGCCGTCGCGCACCATGTCGGCGCCGCGCCCGCGCATCACGATCTCGCCGCGTTCCATCACCAGGTACTGGTCGGCCAGCTCGGCGGCGAAGTCGTAGTACTGCTCGACGAGCACGATCGCCATCGTCTTGCGGTCAGCCAACAGGCGGATGACGCGGCCGATCTCCTTGATGATGCTCGGCTGGATGCCTTCGGTGGGTTCGTCGAGCAGCAGCAGCTTGGGGCCGGTGGCGAGCGCGCGGGCAATCGCGAGTTGCTGCTGCTGGCCGCCGGAAAGATCGCCACCGCGGCGGTGGATCATCTGCTTCAACACAGGAAACAGCTCGAAGAGTTCCGACGGAATCTGCGTGCCACCGGGCTTGGAGGCCAGGCCCATGCGCAGGTTGTCTTCGACCGTCAGCCGGCCGAAGATTTCGCGGCCCTGCGGCACATAGCCAACACCCTTGCGCACCCGCTCGTACGGCGGTGCGTTCGTGAGGTCCTGGCCACCCAACAGGATGCTGCCCGACTTCACCTTCACCACACCCATCAGGCTTTTCAGCAGCGTCGTCTTGCCGACGCCGTTGCGGCCGAGCACGACCGTCACTTCGCCGATGCGCGCGTCGAAGCCGAGCTTGCGCAGGATGTGGCTGCCGCCGTAGAACTGGTTGACGTCGGTGACGTTGAGCAACTCACCGGCCAAGGTACACCTCCACCACCTGCGCGTTGTTCTGCACATCGGCGAGCAAGCCTTCTGCGAGCACGCGGCCCTCATGCAGCACCGTGACCTTCTTCTTACCCTGGGTCAGTTGATCGACGAACTTCATGTCGTGCTCGACGACGACCAGCGAGTGTTCGCCTTCCAGGCTCAGGAACAGCTCAGCCGTGCGCTCGGTCTCTTCGTCGGTCATGCCGGCTACCGGCTCGTCGAGCAGCAGCAGCTTCGGGTTCTGCATCAGCAGCATGCCGATCTCCAGCCACTGCTTCTGGCCGTGGCTGAGCAGGCCGGCGGTGCGCTGCGCCTCGTCCTTCAGGTGAATGCGCGTCAGCACCGCGCCGATGCGGTCCAGTTGTTCGCCAGACAGGCGCGACAGCAGCGCGGCACGCACGCGGCGGTCGGCAGCGAGTGCGAGTTCCAGGTTCTCGAAGACACTCAACTGCTCGTACACCGTCGGCTTCTGGAACTTGCGGCCGATGCCGATCTGCGCGATGTCGGCTTCCTTCAGGCGCAGCAGGTCGATGTTCGAGCCAAAGGAGAGGGTGCCGCTGTCGGGTCGCGTCTTGCCGGTGATGCAGTCCATCATCGTCGTCTTGCCGGCGCCGTTGGGACCGATGATGCAGCGCAGCTCGCCGACGTTGACGGCGAGCGACAACGCGTTGAGCGCCTTGAAGCCGTCGAAGCTCACCGTCACGTCTTCGACGTAGAGCGCCACGCCGTGCGCGAAGTCCGGCGTGCCGGCGCGCAACACGCGGCCATAGGCGGCGCTGCGGCCACCAGAACGTGCATCGACCTCGGCTTGACGCGCCATCAGCGCTTCACGGCGCCGTGTGCCTTCTTCCATCAAGTCGGGCGTCATGGCTTCTTCCGCTTCAACAAGCCGATGAGACCATTCGGCAAGAACAGCGTGACTGCGATGAACAACGCGCCGAGAAAGAACAACCAGTATTCCGGAAACGCCGCCGTGAACCAGCTCTTCGCGCCATTGACGAAGAACGCACCGACGATCGGGCCGATCAACGAGCCACGGCCGCCGACTGCGGCCCAGATTGCCATCTCGATGCTGGCCGCCGGGCTCATCTCGCCGGGGTTGATGATGCCGACTTGCGGCACATACAGCGCGCCGGCGATGGCGCACATCACGGCCGACAACGTCCAGATGGCGACCTTGTAGTTCACCGGGTCGTAGCCGGTGAACATGACTCGAGTTTCGGCATCGCGGATGGCTTGCAGCACGCGGCCGAACTTGCTGGTGACGATGGCGCGCGCCATGATGAAGAACGCGATCAGCACCAGGCCCGACAGCACCGCGAGCAGGACGCGCATCTGCGAAGTGGCCACCGGCGTGCCCAGAATGCGCTTGAAGTCGGTGAAGCCGTTGTTGCCGCCGAAGCCGGTTTCATTGCGGAAGAAAAGCAACATCGCGGCGAAGGTCAGCGCCTGCGTGATGATCGAGAAGTACACGCCCTTGATGCGCGAGCGGAAAGCGAAGAAGCCGAAGACGAATGCGAGCAGGCCGGGCACGAGGACGACAAGCAGCATCTGACCGATGAAGGAGTCGGACAGCGCCCAGTGCCACGGCAGCTCCTTCCAGTTCAGGAAGACCATGAAGTCCGGCAGATCGCTCCGGTACTGCCCTTCGCGGCCGATCTGGCGCATCACGCCGTGATGGGCAAGACGCTGCCGTATGACAATCTCGATGCGCTGCGCGCGAAGATGATCGCCGAGCATCCGAGTTTCGGTTATGTCGATTACGCGCCGGGCGCGGCGGATGCGGCGGGCTTCG
>JANOEG010000129.1:0-10108 GCA_031413095.1 Burkholderiales bacterium
CGTCCTCAACGGCATCAGCGCCGGGCTGCTGCTGTTCATGCTCAGCTCCGGCCTGACGCTGATCTTCAGCATGATGGGCGTGCTGAACTTCGCGCACGCCAGCTTCTACATGGTCGGCGCCTACATCGGCTACACGCTTTCGGGCCTCGTCGGCTTCTGGCCGGCGTTGGTGCTGGCGCCGCTGGCGGTGGGGCTGTTGGGCGCCGGCTTTGAGCGCACCGCCTTGCGCAAGGTGCACAAGTTTGGCCATGTGCCGGAGCTCCTGGTGACCTTCGGCATGTCCTACGTGATGCTTGAGGTCGTCAAGCTGATCTGGGGTCTGTCGTCGGTGCCCTTTCAGCCGCCGGCGATGCTGCAAGGCCCGGCCTTCACGCTGATCCATGTCGGCGACAGCTGGAGCTTTGCCTGGGGCGCGGCGGATGCAACGCGCTGCAGCGCCACCGTCGGCGGCGTGGCGGCGAGTTGCTCGACCTTTCCGGCGACACGCTTCTTCATGATGGTGGTGGCCCTGGCGATGCTGCTGGCACTGTGGTTGCTGCTCACGCGCACGCGCATCGGCCTCGTCATTCAGGCCGCGCTGACGCATCCGGAGATGGCCGAGTCGCTGGGCCACAACGTGCCGCGCGTGTTCATGCTGGTCTTCGGCAGCGGCTGCGCGCTGGCCGGTCTGGCCGGCGTCGTCGGCGGCATGACCTTCGTCACCGAGCCGTCGATGGCGGCGATCGTCGGCTCGATCATCTTCGTCGTCGTCGTCGTTGGCGGCCTCGGTTCGCTGGCCGGCGCCTTCGTCGGCTCGCTGGTCATCGGCTTGTTGCAAACGCTGCCGCTGACGGTGGACAAGTCGCTCGCCGACCTCGTGGCGCGCTGGGGCTGGAGCATTGCGCCCGGTGATGCGCTGTACTCGATCGCCAAGATCACGCTCGCGCAGGCGGCGCCGATCCTGCCCTACCTGCTGCTGGTGTTGATCCTGATCTTCAGGCCCAAGGGCCTGCTCGGCACGCGGGAGGATTGATGGCGGCGCAAGCGGTCTATCACTTCAAGCCGCTGAACATCGGCCGCTGGCTGATCTGGGGCCTGTTCGCGCTGGCGCTGGTGGTGGCGCCGATGCTGTGGAGCAGTGGCCTGGGGCAGACGATGCTGTCGCAGATCGGCATTGCCGTCATCGCCTGCCTGGCCTACAACGTGCTGCTCGGCCAGGGCGGCATGCTCAGCTTCGGCCACGCGGTGTACAGCGGCTTGGGCGCCTTTCTCGCCATCCACACGCTCAACGCCGTCAGCGCCGGCAAGCTCGCCATTCCGGTCAGCCTGGTGCCGCTGGCCGGCGGTCTGGCCGGGCTGTTCTTCGCCGGGCTGCTCGGCTACGTGACGACGCGCAAGGCCGGCACCACGTTCGCGATGATCACGCTCGGCCTCGGCGAGCTGGTCTGGTCGATGTCGCTGATGATCCCCGAGTTCTTCGGCGGCGAAGGCGGCATCAGCGGCAATCGCGTCGTCGGCAAGTCAGTGGCAGGGATCAGCTTCGGACCGCAGATCCAGATGTACTACCTGATTGCGGTGTACTGTTTTGTTTCCACGGTGGCGCTGTTCGCCTTCACGCGCACGCCGCTGGGCCGCATGCTCAACGCCGTGCGCGACAACCCGGAGCGCGTCGAGTTCATCGGCTACAGCACGCAGCATGTGCGCTACCTGGCCTTCATGGTGTCGGGTTTTTTCGCAGGCATTGCCGGTGGACTCGGGGCGCTCAACCTCGAGATTGTCACTGCCGAAGTGGTCGGCGCCGCGCGCTCAGCCGCCTACCTGCTGTTCGTCTTCCTCGGCGGCGCCACCTTCTTCTTCGGCCCGATCATTGGCGCCGTGCTGATGGTGTTGGCGCAGATCCTCTCCGAGTTCACGAAAGCCTGGGTGCTCTACCTGGGCCTCGTCTTTCTCTTCATGGTGATGTATGCACCCGGCGGCGTGGCCAGCCTGATCATGATGAACCTGCGCCTGGCCGCGTTCGGCAAGCTGCGCGACTTGTGGACCTCCTACCTCGCGCTGGCCGGCACCGCGTTCGTCATGCTCGCCGGCGCCGGCGCAATGATCGAGATGCTGTACCACTTGCAGCTCAACACCGCGCTCGGGCCTGAGCTGCGTTTCCTGGGCGTCACGCTGAACGCACAGCACGCCGAGAGCTGGTTCGGCGCAGCGATGGTGCTGGCCTGCGGCATCGCGTTGTTCGAGCTGACGCGTCGGCACTTCGTTGGCGACTGGGAGCGCATTCAGGGTGAGATCGAGAAAGAGATCAAGCGTCGCGAGGCATTGATATGACCTCGCCGGCTGTCGAGCTGAAGGACGTGCGCAAGAGCTTCGGCAAGACCGAGATCATCCGCGGCGCGAACTTGGCTGTGCAACCCGGTGAGCGCATCGCGATCATCGGCCCCAACGGCGCCGGCAAGAGCACGCTTTTCAACCTGATCTCGGGGCGCCTTTCGGCCACCAGCGGTGACATCAACGTCAACGGCAGGCGCGTCAACGGCATGACGCCGTACCAAGTCAACCGCATGGGTCTGTCGCGCAGCTTCCAGGTCAGCAACCTGTTCACGCGCTTGTCGGTGTTCGAGAACATCCGCTGCGCGGTGCTGTGGAGCCTGGGCCACCGCTACGCGTTCTGGAAGTTCCTGGCCGACCTGGACGATGCCAACGACCGCGCCGAGAAGGTGCTGGAGATGATCAAGTTCGACCGTCGGCGCGACGCGCTGGCGATGAACCTGACCTACGCCGAGCAGCGCGCGCTCGAGATCGGCATCACCATCGCCGGCGGCGCCGACGTGATCCTGCTCGACGAACCGACCGCCGGCATGAGCAAGAGCGAAACCCAGCGCTTCGTCGGCTTGATCCGCGACGTGACCCAAGGCAAGACCTTGCTCACCGTCGAGCACGACATGGGCGTGGTCTTCGGCCTGGCGGACAAGATCGCCGTACTGGTCTATGGTGAGGTCATCGCTTTCGACACGCCCGAGGCGGTGCGCGCCAATCCGCGCGTACAGGAGGCTTACCTTGGGTCTGTGCTGGCGGATCAGCAAGCCGCAGCCGCAGGGCATTGACCGTGCTGCGCCTGATCAACGTCCACGCCTACTACGGCAAGAGCCACGTTCTGCATGGCGTGAACTTCGAGGTTGGCAGCGGCGAGATCGTGGCGCTGCTGGGCCGCAATGGTTCGGGCCGCAGCACGACCGTCAAGACCATCATGGGCCTCGTTGATGGCACCGGCAGCGTGACCTGGTGTGCGCAGGAGTTGCTGGGTCGCAAGGCCTTCGAGATTGCGCATTGCGGCATCGGCTACGTGCCCGAGAACCGCGACATCTTTCCCAAGCTGACGGTGCACCAGAACCTGATGCTCGGCATGAAGAAGGCGAACCAGGCCGGACGCTGGAGCTTCGACGACATGTACACGCTGTTCCCGCGCTTGAAGGAGCGCCAGCACACCGAGGCTGGCGTGCTCTCCGGCGGCGAGCAGCAGATGCTGACGTTGTGCCGCACGCTGATGGGCGACCCCGAACTGATCATGATCGATGAGCCGACCGAAGGCCTGGCGCCGAAGATCGTCGAACTCGTTGCCGAGTACCTGCGCGAGTTGAAGCGGCGCGGCATGTCGGTGCTGCTGGTCGAGCAGAAGCTGACCATCGCCCTCGAAGTCGCCGACCGATGCTTGGTCATGGGTCACGGCCAGATCGTCTTTGCCGGCACGCCGGCCGAGCTTCGCGCGGACACGACGGTGCGCAAGGAGTGGCTTGAGGTCTGAGAGCGAGGGGAGCACGCTCCAGCCAGCGCTCAGACCGATTGGCTGATGTAACTAAGTTGCGCTTTGAAGGTGTAAGGCGCACGCTTTGTCTATCGTTCATCTGTGGGATGAGCGTGGCCCCGTCTCTCGCCTAAAGTCGCAGGCCTTCGCGGTTGCGCTCGCGCGGGATTTCATTTCATTTGTGATGGATCGAGGTGTTGATGGGAAGAGTCTTGGTGGCGGGTGGGTGCGGGTTCATCGGCTCGCACCTGGTGGACCGGCTGCTCTCACGCCAGGACGTTGGTGAGCTCGTCGTCGTCGACAATTTGTGGACCGGCCAGCAGGAAAACATTGCCCATGTCGATGACCGCCGGTTGACCTTCGTGAAGGCCGACGTCGAGCATTTCCGCTCCGACCTCCGGTTCGACGAGATTTATCACCTGGCCTCGCCGGCCTCGCCGCCCTGGTACATGGCCGAGCCATTGCGCACCATCAGCGCCAACGTCGGCGGCGCCTTGAATCTGATCGGCATGCTTGCCGAAGGCGGCCAAATGGCCTACACGTCCACCTCCGAGGTTTATGGCGACCCGCTGGTGTCGCCGCAGCCTGAAACTTACCGCGGCTATGTTGACTGCACCGGCCCGCGCTCGTCCTATGACGAAAGCAAACGCTGTGTCGAGTCGCTGCTGTTCGAAGCGCGGCGTGTGCATGGCGTGCGCGTCAAGGTCGTGCGCCTGTTCAACGTCTTCGGCCCGCGCACGCGTGTCGACGATGGCCGTGCGGTGTCCAACTTCATCACGCAGGGGCTGCGCGGCCTGCCGATCATGGTCTATGGCGACGGCGCGCAGACTCGCAGTTGGACCTACATCGACGACGTGGCGGATGCGCTCGAGCGGTTTTTCTGGCGCGACAAGAGCGCATTTGCAGGCCCGGTCAACATCGGCAACGACCGTGAAATCTCGGTGCTCGATGTGGCCAAGTATGTGCAGCACCGCTTTCCTGATTCACAGATCGAGTTCATGCCGCCGACGCCGCAGGATCCGACCAACCGCCGCCCCGACCTGACGCTGGCCAACAAGGTGATTCAGGGCTGGGTCGCTGACACGGCCTACGAAATTGGTGTCGATCGCACCATCGAGTGGTTTCGCCGGCACATGGACCAGAAACACGCGCACGCGCCGCAATTGCTCGGCTGAGTCATGCCGGATCCGGCACGATCCGACCGCCCTCCAGACGGATCACATGGTCGGCATTGCGCACGGTCTCGGCGTGGTGGCTGATGATGAGCACAGTGCTGTTGGCGAACTGTTTTTGGATCGCCTGCCGGATGCGGCGTTCCAGTTCGCTGTCGAGCGCGTTCATGGCTTCGTCGAGGATCAGCAGTTGCGGTTTTCGCAGCAGCGCCCGCGCGAGTCCGAGACGCTGCCGCTGGCCGCCTGAGAATCGGTGGCCTTGTTGGCCGATCCAGGTTTCGTAACCTTCGGGCAGCGAGTCGACGAAGTCGGCCACGCCGGCCATGCGCGCCGCGGCCAACACATCGTCTGCCGAAGCGTTGGCGTCGGCCATGCGGATGTTGTCGATGACGGTGCCCTCGATCAGGTCCACGTCCTGACCGGCCACGGCCAGTAGACCTAGCCAGTCGGCGCGGCGCAGGTCTTGCAGCGGTATGCCATCGACCAGGATCGTGCCGGTGCCGGGTGCGTACAGGCGCAGCAGCAAGTGGATGAGGGTGGTTTTCCCAGCTCCGCTTGCGCCCACCAGCACAGTGGTGCGTCCAGCCGGGATCTCGAAGCCGATGTTGTCCAGCGCGGGCGGCAGGCCGTCGGCATAGGCGAAGGACACGTCCACAAAGCGGATGCTCTGGCGCAGGGCTTCAACAGGTACATGGCCTGGGCTGTCGCGCGCCGTGTCTTCGCTCTGCAGCATCGATCGCACCGAGCGCAGTTGAGGCTCGACCTGGGCAAGGTACAGCAGATGGCCTTCGATCTCGCGCGCATGCGGCTGCAGGCGGTACAGCAGCGCCGCTGCCGCCAGGATGGTCGGCAGACCTGTGCCCCAATGCACAGCCGCCGCGACGATCACGCACAGAATGACGAGGTAGCCGACTTCAGTGATCGGATCGAGCAGCGACGACAAACGCGTCAGCGCCAGCGACGTCCGCCGCGCCTCGGCCGACGAGCGCATGAAGCGCTCCTGGTGCACGCTCTCCTGCCCGTAGGCGCGGATCGTGCGCAGGCCTTCGATCGTCATCAGCATGTGCTCGCCCAGTTGTTGGTGGACCTGCTTGACCTGCCGGCCCAGCGCCTGCGCCGGGCGCGCAAGCCGGTGCAGCAGCATCGACAGCACGATCGATCCGGCCAACGCTGTCAGCGTGATCTGCCACGACAGGGCCAGCAGGAAAGCACCGAAGACGGCGATCGAGCACGCGCCGATCAGGATGCGCGTCAGGCTGCGGTACGCATCTGCGATCAGCCACGATTCGGTGCCCAGCACTTCCATCAATTGCGCCTGCTCGTGGCGCTGCATGAAGGCATAAGGGGCGGTCAGGTAGTGCTCGTGGATGCGGTTGCGCGCGGCCTCGCTGATGCTTTCACTGACCGCGGCGCTGATGGCGCGGTTGGCATAGGCCAGCACAGCCCGCGCCACGATCAGCACCAGGATGCCGAGCGCCATCAGGGTCGGCGAGCCGAAAGCGCTGCGTGCGCGATCGAGCGCCTGGCCCAGCGGGCCGCCTACTGCCGCGGCGGCATCGCCAGTCTGGCCCAGGGCCGAGTACAGGAAGGCGACGATCAGCGTGATGCCCAGCGTTTCCGCCAGGGATGTCGCCAGGCCGAGCACGATCAGCGTCGGCGTGGCCCAGGCCGGTTTGGGCGTTAGCTGCAGCAGCGCGGACAGGTGCCCGAGCGCGTCGCGGCGCGCTGCCTGAAGCGGCGCGCCGGCCGACGGCGCGGAATCGATGGGTGTCATTGCGGCCGCTCCAGCGATAGAGGCTTCAGTTGCTGCTGCTTGATCAGACGGCGCGCCCGATCGGCGCCGCAAATGCAGGCCCAGCTCATCCGCATGGCAAAGCGCCCACGCCGGACGGCGCGCAGCGGCAGGCGAAGCAACTCCATCCAGCGGCCGGCGCCGGACGGCGCGACGCCCAGGAACAGGAAGTCCGAGACGGCATTGGAGAACGTGCCCTCGAAGGCAATTCGCAACAAGTACTGCTGTGTGACCCTCTCGGCCCTGATCAGGTGAATGACTCTCAAGTCAGGAAAGACGCCAAAGCCTTTGCCGAGCAGCGATGCAGCCCAGGAGAACGCCACATCGCCATTGCCGTACAGGCGCGGGCCGCGGCGATCGAGCAAGCCGTGCGAGTCCAGTCGCTCGACGAGTTGCACATAGGCCTGCGCCACCGGCCGGGTCACCCCCAGGCCGGCCCCCCACGGCACGCAGGCGGCGTCGGCCGGGTTGTGGCTCCACGCCGCTTGTGAGCTGGAACGCAACGCGAGCAAACCGACGTAAGGCATCAGTTCCGGGCCGGGCTCGACGGCGAACTCGGGCTCGAGCAAGCCGGCGCCGATGGCGCCGAGATGCGAGTTGGAATGAAGCAAATCGTGCACGGTCTTCAAGTAGTCCGGCGCGAGCACGTTGTCGTCGTCGACATAGACCAGGATGTCGCCGTCGGACTCGTGAATGCCGCGCAGGCGAGCCGGGGTCAGCCCCAGCGTGTCTTCGCGGACCGATCGCGCGCGAGGGTGCCAGGCCAGATTGAACTGTCCTGCCAGGCTGGCGTCGCTGGCGTTGTCGATCAACAGCAGATCCCACTGCGACGCCGGCAGCGATTGCGCCGCCAAGGCGTCGAGCACCCGTTGCAGATAGTCTGCTTTCGGGTTGTGCGTGCAGATGATGACGGACAGGCGTGTCATCGCGGCGCGCGCTGGTGGGCCAAGCGCTTCATCGCTCGACGGCGTCGGCGCCGAACGGCCGGCCCAGCAACCTGGCCGTGGGTGCGCTCAGGGTGACAGTGGCATGGCGTTGCCGGCGCAGGAGCTTGCCGACCCATGGCCGCAGCACGTTGTTGATCAGCACGCGCACCGCCGTGGCGGGTTGCTCCGTCAGCAGCAGCCACAGCAGTGGAGCCAACTGTCCGCTAGCCCGCTGCGACAGGGCGTCGTTCACCAGCCATGCAGCATAGTTGCGCACACCCTGCTTCGCCGCGCGTGCGCGGTCTGGGTGTCGCGCAATCATTTCGTCATGCACCAGCATCCACGAGCGCAGCATGCGAGTACGGTCGCTGGACATGTTGTCTGGAAGCTGGCGGTAGCCCACCAGGCGGTCGGGTACCAGCGCAAAGTGCCACGTCTCGGCGACGCGAAAGTACAACAGGTAGTCCTCGCAGCCGTGGGCGCCCTTCGTTTGCAGGCCAGCGTCGAAACCTCCTGCTTCGACGAGCGCTTCGCGGCGCATCAAGGCCGAACTGCCGTTGCCGATGAAGTTGCTCATGAGGATCGGCTGCATGACATCACCTTGCCACAGCGGGCCTTCGTGCAGACCGACGATCCTGCTGGCGTGGTCGATTCTGACGAACCAGCAGTAAACCAGACCAACCCGGTCGCCGCCAGCGTGCAGCGCGTCGAGCTGACGTTCGATCTTCGTCGGCGCCCACAGGTCGTCGGCATCGACGAAGGCGATGAACGGGGACCGCGCGTCTTGCCAGCCGGCGTTGCGTGCGGCGGCGACGCCGGCGTTGGGCTGGTGCAGCACGCGGACGCGCGCATCGGCCGCGGCATGCTGCTCGGCGATCGCCCGCGTCGAGTCGGTCGACCCGTCATCGACAACGATGATCTCGAGCGCCTCGTGGGTCTGCCCGCGCACGCTGCGCAAGGTCTCGTCGAGCGTGGCCTGGCCGTTGTACGCCGGGACAACGACGCTGACGAGATCACCGCGGCTCACCGGGACGCCTCGAGTCGATCCACGAACTCTTCCAGCGCCATGTCGCCCCGCACCTCGATGCGCGGCAGCCGCATCGGATCGTCAGCGAGCGACGCCGATTTGGATTCGGTGCTGAAGCCGACGCGGTAGCCGCACTCAGCAGCCAAGCCCTCGAGCCGCTGGTCTGTGAGGCCGAAGGGAGCGGCCAGCGCGCAGGCTTGCAGACCTGTCCACTGCGCAATGCAGCGCCGCGAGCGCAACAGCTCTTCGGCCAGCTCGCGTGTGGACAGTCCGTCGGCGCCGCGGTGGCTCGCCAAGTGGCTGCCGAAGCGTGCGCCCTGGGTGGCCAACGCAGCAATCGTCGTTGCATCCATCAACGGCGCCGGCTCGCCGAAGTGGCGGTCCCAATCGGCGCGTCCGCCGACGAGGTCGGTGACGACGAAGACCTCGGCACGCATGTCGTGACGCCGCAGCAGCGGCCACGCGGTGTCGGCGAAATCCTGGTAGCCGTCATCGAAGGTGATCATCACCGGGCGGCCGACAAACGCATGTTGTTGTTTCAAGAACCAGGCCAGTTCGTCAGCCACGATCGCGTGGTATCCGTGTCTGCGCAGCCAGGACATCTGCGTTCCGAATGCCGTGGCGCTGACGCGGTATCGCGCCAGCGCCGGTGGCCCGTCGTCGGCAATGCGGTGGTAGGCAAGCACCGGGATGCGCTGGTGCCGCTCCATGTGCGCCAGATCCGAGCGCCGGGCCATCGCGCCGCCCCAGACGACATAGCGCGCCACCTCGTGCTCGATATCGGCGCCGATCGGCCGCGATTCGATGAGCGGCTCGGGTGGCGTTTTGCTGTCGTCGCGACGCACGAAGCGATCGATGCGATAGAGCTCGGTGCACAGCGAGCGCTCCAGCATCAGCCCCGGCACCTCGGCAAGCACGCGACAGATGGTGGTCGCGCCCCACGGATGATCCCAGTCGAAGCCGGTGCGAGTCATGTCCTCCTTCAGCACGAGGGCGTGAGCGGCGACGATGTGGCCGCCGGGCTTCAACGCCGCAGCCATGCGCGCGGCAACGCGGCGCAGTTCGGCTTCGTCCTCCAGAAAATACAGCACCTCCGAGCAGACGATCAGGTCGAGGCCTTGCGGCAACTCGTCGCCGGTCAGGTCGAGCCGGTGGAAGTCGATGTGGGTGTAGTTGCGGCAACGATCGACAGCACGCGCCAGCGCGGTGGCGGAGATGTCGGTGGCGATCAGCCGCTGCACGCGTGCTGCCAGCTTCTCGGTGAAGCGACCTTCCGCGCAGGCCAATTCGAGCGCGCACTCGATCGGGCCGTCAGGCAGCAGTTCGAGCTGAGAGGCGTACTTCTCCTGTTCGTAAGCCGAGCCGTAGTTCCAGGGATCGGACTGGCGGAAGAAGTCATCCCAAAAGGCT
>JANOEG010000130.1:0-1887 GCA_031413095.1 Burkholderiales bacterium
AACGGCACGATGACCCGGATCGGCCGCGAGGGAAAGTCGCTCTGCGCGCGGGCCCATGTCGGCAGTCCGAGCGTGGCGGCGATGAGATGGCGTCTGCGCATGAGATCGTGTCCTTTCAGTCTTCGAATCCACCAGCGATGCGCAGGGCTCGTGCATCGGCGCCGGCCAGCGCATCGACAAAGCGCACCGCCAACGCCGGATCGGCAGCGCGTGACGTGACAGCCGCCACGTACTCGGTGGCCAGCTCGAACTGTTGCGGCAGCGGCGCCACCAGACGCACGCCCGGTGTATAGAGGATCTCGGTGTGCTGCGTGCAGCCGATCGGCTGCGTGCTCACGCTCGCCGCGAGTTCACGCATCGCTGTCGCTCCGTTGGGAAAGGCCCGCAGGCGATCGCGCACTGCTGCGTCGATGCCGAGTTCGCGCAGCACCTTCGCAACGTGGATGCCCGCAGTGGAGCGCTCCACGTCCGGCACGAAGATCGCATCGGCGGCGAGCAGTGCAGCGCGCAACGTATCTGGCGTGCTCACGTCGGGCGACGGATCGGCCGTGCGCACGGCGACTCCGGTTCGCACGCGGCCGAGCGTGGCGCGAGTCTCGCCGCGCACTGCACCAGTGGCCGCGAGCGCATCGATCAACGCTGCGGTGAGCACGATCACGTCGCACGGCTCGCCGGCATCGAACAACTGCTGCATCGCGCCGACAGCGCCGAAGCTCGCCGCGAGCGTCGCGCCGGTGTCGGTCGTGAAGCCAGATTCGATCGCACGCGCCAGGCCTTGCGCAGCGCCCGCCGACAACAGATGCAAGGTCACTCGGCCTTGGCCCCAGAAAACTTGACCACCTTGGCCCACTTGGCGATGTCGGCATCGACATAACGCGCGAACTCGTCGACGCCCATCGTCATCGGCGTCGCGCCCTGCGCACCCCAGGCGCGCTTGGTGTCGGCATTTGCGGTGAACTTGGCCAGCTCGGTGTTCAGCCGCGTGATCACCGCCGGCGGTGTGCCCTTGGGCGCCATCAGGCCGAGCCACAGCGTGGCCTCGTAGCCCTTGACGCCGGCCTCGTCGATCGTCGGCACGTCGGGCAGGATAGCCGAGCGCTGCACGCCGGTGGTGGCAATGGCCTTGACCTTGCCGGCCTTGATCTGCTCGTTCATCGTCGGGATGGCGTCGAACATCATCTCCAACTGGCCGCCGATGACGTCGCTGCGCGCGCCGGCGCTGCCGCGGTAGGGGATATGCACGATCGACACGCCGGCCATGACCTTGAACAGCTCACCGGCCATGTGGTACGGCGTGCCCGGGCCCGACGAGGCATAGCTCATGCCGCCGGGCTTGGCCTTGGCAGCCTTGATCAGATCGCCCAGCGTGTTGAACGGCAGCCCCGGCCTGGTGACGAGCACGAGGTCCGAATAGCTGATGGGGGCGATCGGCGCGAAGTCGCGCGTCAGCAAGAACGGCTTGTTCGGGATCAGCGACTCGTTGACCGTGTGCGCGTTGGACATCAGCAGCAGCGTGTAGCCGTCGGGCGCGCTCTTGGCCACGCTGTCGGTGCCGATCACCGAGCCGCCGCCGGGGCGGTTGTCGACAATCACGCTCTGCCCGAGCACACCCTGCAGATGCTGCGCGACCGCGCGGCCGAAGACATCGGCCGAGCCGCCAGGCGCAAACGGCACGACGATGCGCAGCGGCTTGTTCGGCCACTCCTGCGCCGACACGCCCACGCTCACCAGTACTGCCGCCAAACCAACAACGATGGATTTCATCCGCGAACTCTAGGGGGCTCAGCGGCGTCGGGTCAATGCGGTATGCACTGAGGAGGGTTTGCGCTTCAATGCGCGTACACCCGTCTCCTGGAACACATTGCCATGATCCGCTTCGCCGCCGCG
>JANOEG010000131.1:0-4179 GCA_031413095.1 Burkholderiales bacterium
GGCGGCGATCTGGATGGCGCGGGGCATGATGATCTCCTCGAGTGAGGCAGGGAGGTTACGTCAAGCGCCGACGGCGCGCAGCGCGTGCGATGACAACACCGTAGAGCGCGAGGTTGATGCCGAACAGGATCACGCCGAAGAGGATCTGCAGGTTCACCGTCAGGCCTTGCGGGTAGATCGCCGCCGTCAGGTAGTGCTCGATGAAGCCCCCTTCGTAGCCGGCCTGTCCCGCCGCGCGACGCAGCGATTGTTCGAGCGGCGTCAACGGGCAGTACGAGCCGCTCAACGACAACCACACAGCCCACGCCGCCGCCGGCAGGTGCAGCCATGCGAGCAGCGGCCGCGCCATCACGGCCAAGCCGCCGAAGACGACCCAGACGATGAACAGCCCGTGCAGCACCAACACCGCGTCGGCGAGAAATGCAGACCTCATGGCACTATGGTGCCAACAATGAAGCGCCTGACCCAAGCCCCCAACATCGCCCTGGCCACGCTGTGGGCCGACATGCTGAGCCAGGCCGGCATCGAATCCAGCGTGCAGCGTTACTTTGCGAGCAGCATCGCCGGCGACATTCCGCCCGATCAGGCGTTGCCGGAGGTGTGGGTGCACGACGACGCGCGGCTGAGCGATGCCAAAACCCTGCTGCGCGAATTCCAGCACCCACCCTGGCGCCACTGGATGTGCCGCGGCTGCGGCGAGCACATCGACGGTCCGTTCGAGCAGTGCTGGCGCTGCGGTGCGCAGATGCCGGCATGACAAGTTCTTCCGCGCCACGCTTCTTCCGCACGCCAGCCGAGTTGCGCCGCTGGTTCGCCCGCCATCACGCCAGCGCCACCGAGTTGATGCTCGGCTACTGGAAAGTCGGCACCGGCCAGCCCAGCGTCACATGGCCCGAGTCGGTGGACGAAGCCTTGTGCGTCGGCTGGATCGACGGCGTGCGCAAACGCATCGACGACCACAGCTACGTGATCCGCTTCACGCCACGCAAATCGACCAGCATCTGGAGTGCCGTCAACATCGCGCGCGTGGCCGCGCTCGAAGCCGAGGGCCGCATGGGCGATGCCGGCCGCGCCACCTTCGCGGCGCGGCGTGACCACAAGAGTGGCGTCTATTCGTTCGAGCAGCGCAGCGTCGAACTGCCCGATGCGTACGCCAAGCTGCTCAAGGCCGATCACACCGCCTGGGCCGACTGGCAGCGGCGCTCGCCGTCGTACCGCAAGGCGGCGATGTGGTGGGTGATCAGCGCCAAGCAGGACGCCACACGCGAGCGCCGCCTGGCCAAGCTGATCGACTGCAGCGCGAGCGGCGAGGGCTTGCCACAACTGGTGAAGTACTCATGAGTGCCACGCTGACACCCCGTCTGGCGCTGCTGCTGACGCTGCCGCCGCTGATGTGGGCCGGCAACGCCGTGGTCGGCCGCCTGATGGTGGGCCATGTGCCGCCGCTGACGCTGAACGCGCTGCGCTGGGCGCTGGCCGCGCTGCTGCTGGCGCCGCTGGCGTGGCGCGTCTGGCGCGACGCCGCCGCCATCCGCGCCCGGTGGGTCTATCTGCTGGTCATCGGCACGCTCGGCGTTGGCGCCTTCAATTCGCTGCAATACGTGGCGCTGGTCACCTCGACGCCGCTCAACGTGACGCTGATCAACGCCTCGATGCCGCTGTGGATGCTGGTGGTCGGCGCCGCTGCCTATGCGCAGCGGCCGACACGCTGGCAGTTGCTCGGCGCGCTGCTGTCTTTCGCCGGTGTGGCCACCGTGCTGACGCGCGGCGCTTGGGCGTCACTCGGCGAGGTGCGCTTCGTGATCGGGGACGCCCTGATGCTGCTGGCCGTGATGGGCTGGGCCGTCTACAGCTGGCTGCTGGTGCGGCCACCGCCTTCGATGCGCGCGCCGCAACGACCCGACTGGGACTGGGCTGCATTCCTCTTCGTGCAGATGCTGTTCGGGCTGATCACCGCGGGCGGCGCGGCGATCGCCGAAAACGCGCTCGGCACACACGCACCGGTCGATTGGGGCAGCCTCAAGGTGCTGGCGGCGCTGGCCTTTGTCGCCATCGGCCCGTCGCTCATCGCCTACCGCTGCTGGGGCCTGGGCGTGGCGCAGGCCGGTCCGACACTGGCCGCCTTCTTCGTCAACCTGTCGCCGCTGTTCACCGCGCTGCTCTCGGCAACGCTGCTCGGCCAGTGGCCACAGCCTTACCACGCCGTGGCCTTCGCGCTGATCGTCGCCGGTATCGTGGTCTCGGCGTTGCGACGATGACGCGCCGCCAGATCCTGCTGCTCGTCGCGCTGACGTTGATGTGGGGCTGCAACTGGCCGGTGATGAAGTTCTCGCTGCGCGAGGTGCCGCCGCTGACGTTTCGCGCATTGACCATGACGGGCGGCGTGATGCTGATGGCGGCGTGGTTCGCGCTGCGCGGCACGAGCCTGGCCCTGCCGCGCTCGCAGATTGCGCGCGTGTTCGGCCTGGCTGTGCCCAACATCATCGGCTGGCACCTGGCGTCGATCATCGGCCTGACGCTGCTCCCCGCCGGGCGCACCGTGATCCTCGCCTTCACGATGCCGGTGTGGACGGTGCTGCTGGGCGCGCTGCTCTTCGGCCAGCGCCTGACGCGCCGCGCAGGCATCGCCTCGCTGTGCGCGCTGGCTGCCGTCGCGCTGCTGGCGCTCGACGAACTGACGTCGCTGGCTGGCCGGCCCGTGGCCGTGCTGTGGTTGCAGGGCGCGGCCATCAGCTGGGCGCTGGGCACGCTGCTGATGAAGCGCCTCACGGTGAGTTTGTCCACCGAAGCGCTGACAGTGTGGATGATGGTGATCGGCTGCGCCTTCTTCTGCATCGCCGCGCTGATCGCGGAACCGATGCCCTTGCCGCACACCTGGAGCGCTGCCACCTGGGCTTCGCTGGTCTGGGGCGTGGTCATCAACTTCGGCATCTCGCAAGTGCTGTGGTTTGCGCTCGCGCGCGAGTTGCCGGCGCAGGCCAGCGCGTTCTCGTTGATGGCCGTGCCGATGGTCGGCGTGCTGTCGTCGGCGCTCGTCATCGGCGAGGCGCCGCGCATCAGCGATTGGATCTCGGTGCTGTTCATTGCCGCGGCCATCGCCGCCGCGACCGGCGTGAACCTTCGCTGGCGGCGCAGCGACAATGCCGATCGATGACCTCCTTACGACGTCCGAAAGTCGCGCTGATTGCAGCGCTGGATCGCCACAACGCCATCGGCCGTGGCGGCGGATTGCTGTGGCATGAAAGCGAAGACCAGAAGAACTTTCGCCGCGTGACGATGGGCTGCCCGGTCATCATGGGTCGCAAGACCTGGAACTCGCTGCCCGAGCGCTTCCGGCCGCTGCCGGGGCGGCGCAACATCGTCGTCACGCGGCAGGCACAGTGGCAGGCGGCTGGGGCCGAGCGCGCGGCCTCGTTCGATGATGCACTGGCGCGCGTTGCCGACGCCGCCAAGGTCTTCGTCATCGGCGGCGGCGAGCTCTATGCTGCCGCCGTCGCGCAGGCCGATGAACTGGTGTTGACAGAGATCGAAACCACGTTCGCCGATGCCGACACGTTCTTCCCCGCATTCGATCGCGCGCGCTTCACCGAAGCCTCACGCGAAGCACGCACCGCCATTGACGGCACGCGCTACGCCTTCGTCACTTATCGACGCTCTCAGTCCTTGTCGTGATCGTCGTGACCGTGGTGGTGCCGGCGCGGCGTGCGGCAGACGAAGCTCGACGCTGATTCAACATCGCCGCTGCCCTTGTAGGTGGCGACGCTAGGGTATGGGCACAGCGGGCGTGTGCGGTTGGGAGCCCATGTGGCCGGCAAGTCAGCGTTCAGTCCACCGGCATTGCCTGCACCACGCGCACTGGCGATCACGCTTTTCGGCGCTTTGCCCTGCTCGACCCACGCCACCAGCGGCGTGATGAAGTCGGCCTGGTCCGTCGCCGGGCCGGCCGAGCAATGGCCCATGCCAGGCACGTTGTAGAGGCGCACGAAGTCGTCGGCGCGGCCGCCGCTGTGGCGATCGACGCCGCGGTACCAACGCTCAGTGTCCTTGACGGAAAAAATCTGATCGCTGACGCCGTGATAGACCAGCATCTTGGCGCCACGCGCACGCACGTCGCTCAAGTGCGTGGCCTGCGGCGGCGTCATGAACTGCATCGCCGATTCGGTGTAGGTCGCATCGGTA
>JANOEG010000132.1:0-13960 GCA_031413095.1 Burkholderiales bacterium
GCTTGCGGCGATCGGCGCCGCCGAGCATGTCGGCGTGGCACCGGAAGCGGCAGCCGCCGCGCTCGGCAAGTTCGAGAACGCCAAGCGGCGGATGGAGTTGATCGGTGAAGCCGGCGGCGTCAAGGTCTATGACGACTTTGCGCACCACCCGACCGCGATCCGCGCCACCGTCGGCGGGTTGCGCCAGCGTGTCGGCCTGCAGCGCGTGCTGGCCGTCTTCGAGCCGCGCTCGAACACGATGAAGCTCGGCACGATGAAGGCGCAATTGCCCTGGGCGCTCGAAGAAGCCGACCTGTCGTTCTGCCTGCAAGGCAACTACGGCTGGGACGCGCACGACGCACTGGCGCCGATGGGCTCACTCGCCGTCGTCGCCGACAAGGTCGATGCGCTGGCGGCCGCAGTGATCGCTGCCGCAAAACCCGGTGACCACGTGCTGTGCATGAGCAACGGCAGTTTCGGCGGCATCCACGCCAAGCTTCTCGCCGGCCTACAAGCCAAGTTGCGATGACCTACGACGAGCCGATCACGCACCTGCTCTACCTGCATGGTTTCCGCTCTTCACCGAAGTCGTTCAAGGCGCGCTTCATGGCCGACTGGCTGCAGCGCCACCGGCCCGAGGTGCATTGGTGGTGCCCGCAGCTACCGCCGTCGCCGCGCGAGTCGATGGATCTGGTGTTCGAAGAGCTGGCGCGCTGGCCGACGGAGCGCATGGCCGTCATCGGCAGCTCGCTCGGCGGCTTCTACGCCACCGTGGTTGCAGAGAAGACCGGTTGCCGCGCGGTGCTGCTCAACCCGGCCATCAACCCGGCCCGCGATCTGGCGGGCTACATCGGCGAGCTGACGTCGTTTCACGATCCCGACGACGCGTTCTACTTCAAGCCTGAGTACGTGACACAACTGCGTGTGCTGACGCCGCGTGCCGTCACGCAGCCCGATCGCTACCTGCCCGTGATTGCCAAAGGCGACGAGGTGCTCGACTGGCGCGAGATGAGCGACCGCTACGACAGCTCGCCGATGCGCCTCGTCGACGGCAGCGACCATGCGCTGTCGGACTTCGACGAGCATTTGCCAGCCATCCTCGCTTTCCTCGGGCTGTAGGCCCTCGGTGACAATCGGTTCGATATGTACGCCCTCTTCGACGATGCCGGCAAGTTTCACGCCGGCCGTGTGATGAACGAGTCCGACGCATCGGTGCAAATCGAGCTGGATTCCGGCAAACGCGTCAAAGTCAAGACGGCCAACGTGATGCTCAAGTTCGAGCAGCCCGTGCCCGCCGAGCTGATGAACCGCGCGCGCGCGCTGGCCGATGACATCGATCTCGATCTGGCGTGGGAATTCGCACCCGAAGGCGAGTTCGGATTCGCCGATCTGGCGCGCGACTACTACGACGCCAAGGCCGGCGTCGAAAAACAGGCCGCGGCGCTGTTCCGTTTGTTCGACGCGCCGCACTACTTTCGCCGCATGGGCAAGGGCCAGTTCAAGAAAGCGCCGGAAGACATCGTCAAGGCCGCATTGCTGGCGATCGAGCGCAAGAAGCAGGTGGCCGCGCAGATCGGCGCCTGGGCCGAAGAGTTGGTGGCAGGCGCCTGCCCGCCGCCGGTGCGCGAGCAGCTCTACAAGATCCTGTTCAAGCCCGACAAGAACGCGCCCGAGTACAAGGCCGTCGTCGACGCCGCGAAACGCTCGCAGAAGGCGCCACTCGATCTGCTGAAGTCCGCCGGCGCAATCACCAGCGCCTACCAGTTCCACTGGAAGCGTTTTCTGTTCGACCAGTTCCCGAAGGGCACGGCCTTTCCGGCCGGCCTTGCCGCACCGGCGGTCAAAGATGCGCTGCCCGTGGCGACCGTGCAGGCGTTTTCAATCGACGACTCCAGCACCACCGAGATCGACGATGCCCTTTCGGTGCAAGGCCTCGGCAGCGGCACGGTGATCTCCGGTGTTCACATCGCCGCCCCGGGCCTGGCCTTCACCACCGGCAGCGACATCGACAAGGTCGCTTCGCAGCGCCTGTCCACGGTCTACATGCCGGGCTGGAAGCTGACGATGCTGCCGGATGCCGTGGTCGAGGCTTACACACTGGTCGAAGGGCGCGATTGCCCCGCAGTGAGTTTGTACGTGAGCTTCGACGAGGCCACGCTCGAAGTGAAGAGCCACGAGACGAAACTCGAACGCGTGCCGATCGCGGCCAACTTGCGCCACGACAAACTCGACTCGGTGGTGACTGCGGCATCGCTCGCCGGCGACGCGCCTGCGGACTACCCGTTCGCCCGAGAACTCGCCTTCACCTTCAAGCTCGCGCAGACTTTGAAGGCGCGTCGCGAGGCCGTGCGCGGCAAGCCGGAGAACTTCAACCGCCCAGACTACAACTTCAAGCTCGACAACGACCACGGCGGGGAACCCCAAGGCGACGAGCCTGTGGCGATCACGACGCGCCAGCGCGGCGCGCCGCTCGACCTGATCGTGGCCGAGGCGATGATCCTGGCCAACAGCACCTGGGGCGGCTGGTTGGCCGAACATGGCGTGCCCGGCATCTACCGCAGCCAAGCCAGCCTCGCACCCGGCATCAAGGTGCGCATGGGCGTCAAGCCGCAGCCGCACGCCGGCATGGGCGTGGCGCAATACGCCTGGGCGACGTCGCCGCTGCGGCGCTATGTCGATCTCGTTAACCAGTGGCAGATCATTGCCTGCGCGCGCCACGGCCGTACGGCGGCGCTGGCCGCGCCGTTCAAGCCCAAGGACGCGATGCTGTTTTCGGTCATCTCGTCGTTCGACGCTGCGTACAGCGCGTATGGCGACTTCCAGCATGGCATCGAGCGCTACTGGACGATCCAGCATCTGGCGCAACAGGGCATCACTGAACTCGACGCTGTGGTGATGAAGGACGGCCTGGTGCGCGCCGACAACTTGCCGCTCGTGTTCAAGGCTCTCGGCTGCGAGCCGCTTCCGCGCGGCACGCATGTGCGTGTGCGCATCACCGGCACCGATGCGCTGACACTCGACATTCATGCCAACTTGTTGGCACGGCTGGATGAAGCAGTAGCGTCACCAGCAGTCGAAGAGGACGACAGTGAGGTTGTCGATGCCACGCCCCTGGCACTGGCCATCGACCTCAACGAGCCCGAGCCTGTAGCGCCACTGACATGACCCGCCGCGACTACATCAACACCAGCATCCTGACGCGCCAGGCTGAGCTGCAGCATGTGCGCGGCAAAAGCCGCTGGCACCTGACCACGCTTGGGGGAGCGCTGATTTTTTCACTGGCTGCGCACGCCTTCTTGCTAACAGTTCGCTTCGTCGACCCCGAGCGCTTCAACCGCATCTTCGAAGACACGCCGCTCGAAGTGATCCTGGTCAATGCCAAGACCACCGAGCGCGCCGTGCTGGCCCAAGCGATCGCGCAGGCCAACCTGGCCGGCGGCGGCGAAGCGGCCGCCGGTCGCGCGACCTCACCGCTGCCGCCGGCGGCGACGATCGAGACCGGCGACTCGCTGGAAAACTCGCGCAAGCAGATCGAGCGCATGCAGGAAGAGCAGCAGCAGCTGCTGGCGCAAATCCGCCGCGAGATCGCGCTGCTGCCGCCGCCCGACCCGTCGCGCGACGCTGGTAACCCGGAAGAAAAGGCGCGCGAGGAGCGGCGGCGGCAGTTGCTGCAACTGCTCGCGGAGATCGAGAAACGCGTCAACGACGAGAACGCGCGGCCGAAGAAGCGCTACATCAGCCCGTCCACCCGCGAGGCCGACTACGCGATCTACTACGACAGCCTACGCCGCAAGATCGAAGAGCGCGGCACGCGTGACTTCCCCGAGCAGAACGGCAAGAAGATGTATGGCGAGCTGACGATGAACATCACAGTCGATGTCAACGGCCGCGTCGTCGAGGCCGACATCGTGCGCCCCTCCACGTCTCGTCTGCTCGACCGCCGCGCGCTGGCGATCGTTCGCGCCGCATCGCCATTTGGCAACTTCACCGCCGACATGCGCAAGCAGGCCGATCAGATCGTCGTCACGTCGCGCTTTCGCTTCACGCGCGACGACGGGCTGGAAACGACGCTGAGCAACTCGGTGAAATGAGCGCCGCCGGGCCGTTCCCAAGGCGCTCTCTCCCCTGGGGCCACGAAGGGGCCTCTGCGAGTCCCTGGGGGACGGCGTGAAGCGCCAAGGGGGCGCGATGAGCGCTGGCTCTCACTTGCTGCGGCTGGTGGCGCTGTTGGCCGTTTGCTTCCTTGCGCTGCAGCTCTACTTTGTCGGCCGCATCGCGCTGATGGCCGTGGCCGACCCGCAGTCCACCACCTTCCAGCGCAGCGAGATGTGGCGCCTGATGAGCGAAACGGGCCGCATCACGTGGGGCCAGCAATGGGTCAGCGACGAGCGTCTGGGCAAGAACCTGAAGCGCGCCGTCATTGCCAGCGAAGACTCCAGTTTTACCGACCACAGCGGCGTCGATTGGGAAGCGATGGAGCGAGCCTGGGAACGCAACCAGCGTGCGCAGGAGCAGGCTGACAAACGCAATGAACGCGCGTTGAAGCGCAACCCAGACAAGGCTATCGCACCGGTGTCGGCCAAGGTCGTCGGCGCGTCGACGATCACCCAGCAGCTCGCCAAGAACCTGTTTCTCTCCAGCGAGCGCACGCCGTTGCGCAAGGGCCAGGAGTTGATGCTGACCTACGCCCTCGAAGCAGTGCTCTCCAAGCAGCGCATCCTCGAGATTTACCTTAACAACGTCGAGTGGGGCGAGGGCCTGTTCGGCGCGCAGGCCGCTTCGCGCTACTACTTTCGCACCGACGCGGCGCAGCTCGGCGTGACGCAGGCGGCGCGGCTGGCGGTCATGCTGCCCGCACCCAAGCGCTACGAAAAGCGCATGGGCTCGGCCTACCTCGCCGACCGGGCGGCCACGGTGTCGGCGCGCATGGGTGCGGTGGAGGTGCCGTGAATGCAGACCTGACGGCCGAGTTGGCAGCTTCCGCGGCGCGGCTCGTGGTCGAAGAAGGCCTCGAATACGCCGCCGCAAAACGCAGAGCGGCGCGTGATGTCGTCGGCGCTGTGCGCGGCGGCTCGCGCGTCGAGTTGCCGAGCAATGAAGCTGTGGAGGAGGCCGTTCGCGAACACCTGTCGCTGTTCTGCGCCGACACGCAGCCGACCGAGCTGGCGGCGTTGCGCGCTGTGGCGCTGTCGTGGATGGAGCGCCTGGCCGAATTCCGCCCGCACCTGTCGGGCGCCGTGTGGCGCGGCACGGCAACGCGGCTGTCGGCGATCCACATCGACCTGTACGCCGACGACGCCAAGGCACCGGAGATCGCATTGATCAACCAGAACATCGACTACGACACCGCTGAAGTGAGCGGCGCCGGGCGGCGCGGCGAACCGCTGTCAGTGCTGAGCCTGGCCGCGCGCTGCGCAGATCTCGACGAGCGGATCACTGTGCATCTCACCGTGCGCGACCACGACGACCTGCGGGGCGCGCTGGTGCCGGACGCGGCGGGCCGAAGCTGGCGCGGCGATGCGCGTGCATTGGCCCGCCTGATCGGGGCCCCCGCATGACTGCGACACGGCGAAACCTGATCACGGCTGGCGTGGCCGCCGCTGCCGCTGCGACGGGAGCGGCGGCCTATCTCTGGCAACGCCGAGCCGAACCCGCCGATGCGGCCAGCGCCGAGCTGTGGGGCCTCGACTTCGAAACGCCCGGCCCCGGCCGCCTGGCCATGGCCTCGCTTCGCAGCCAACCACTGGTGCTCAACTTCTGGGCCACCTGGTGCCCGCCCTGCGTGCGCGAAATGCCCGCGCTCGACCGCTTCTATCGCGACCACCGCGCCAAAGGCTGGCAGGTGCTCGGCCTCGCCGCAGACAACGCCGCGGCGGTGCGCAAGTTCCTCGCCGACACGCCCGTGGCATTTCCGATCGCGCTGGCAGGGTTTGCCGGCATCGATCTGTCGCGACGCCTGGGCAACCTCAGTGGCGGCCTGCCGTTCACGGTCCTCTATGGCCGCAACGGCCAAGTGCTGAAGCGCCAAATCGGTGAAACGCACTACGAGCAGCTTGCTGCTTGGGCCAAAGGTTTTTCTTAGGCCAAAGTCCCCGGAACTGGCGGCAACGGCTGCCAAATCTTGTAGAGTCCGAGCCTTCGCCGGCCCGCTGACAACAGACTGCAGCGACCGGCCGATCGAAGTTTTGACCGACGTTGGCGGCTTCAGAAGCGAAGATGGCGGCGCATCAGCGCCCGGAGACTCAAAGATGGACCTGCGCAAGCTAAAGACACTGGTGGATCTGGTGTCGGAATCGAACATTGCCGAACTGGAGATCACCGAGGCCGACGGCAAGGTGCGCATCGTAAAGGCTGGAGCGACGATGGCCATGGGTGCCGCACCGTTGCTGATGACGGCACCCACTGCAGTGATGCCGGCGCCGGCACCGCAGAGCCCACCCGCCGCTGCGGCCGTCGTCGTGGCCGAGGGTGAAGACGCAGACGGCGGTCATACGGTCAGATCGCCCATGGTGGGAACCTTCTATGGCGCCGCAACGCCGGGCGGCAAACCGCTGGTCGAAGTGGGCAGCGTGATCAAGGCCGGTGAGCCGTTGTGCATCATCGAAGCAATGAAGATCATGAACGAGATCGAAGCCGACGTTGGCGGCTCGATCACGAAGATCCTGGTCGAGAACGGTCAGGCCGTGGAGTTCGGTCAGCCTCTCTTCGTGATCGATCGCAGAGGCTGACTGTGCACCCCCAAGCTCGCCTTCGTTCGCTCCCCCCTGAGGGGGAGCAGTCCTTCCTAGAGACGGCTCGTCGGGAGGACTGATTGTTCAAGAAGATCCTTATCGCCAACAGAGGCGAAATAGCGCTGCGCATCCAGCGCGCCTGTCGCGAGATGGGCGTCAAGTCGGTCGTCGTCTACTCGGAAGCCGACCGCGACGCCAAATACGTCAAGCTGGCCGACGAGGCAGTGTGCATCGGCCCGGCGGCCTCGGCGCAGAGCTACCTCAACATGCCGGCGATCATCTCGACCGCCGAGGTGACCGACGCCGAAGCCATCCACCCGGGCTACGGATTCCTGTCCGAGAACGCCGACTTCGCCGAGCGCGTCGAGCGCAGCGGTTTTGTCTTCATCGGGCCGACGCCGGAGTCGATCCGCATCATGGGCGACAAGGTCTCGGCCAAACAGGCCATGATCAAGTCGGGCGTGCCGTGCGTTCCGGGCTCGCCGGGGGCGCTGCCTGACGACCCCAAAGAAATCGTCAAGATCGCGCGCGCCGTCGGCTACCCGGTGATCATCAAGGCCTCCGGTGGCGGCGGTGGGCGCGGCATGCGTGTCGTGCACACCGAAGCGGCGTTGCTGCACGCCGTCTCGACCACGCGGGCCGAAGCAGGCGCGGCCTTCGGCAATCCGGCCGTATACATGGAAAAGTTCCTCGAGAACCCGCGCCATGTCGAAATCCAGGTCATGGCAGACGAGCACAAGAATGCGGTCTGGCTCGGCGAGCGCGATTGCTCGATGCAGCGTCGCCACCAGAAGATCATCGAAGAGGCGCCAGCGCCGGGCATTCCACGCCGCGTCATCGAGCGCATCGGCGACCGCTGCGCCGCGGCCTGCAAGAAGATCGGCTACCGGGGCGCCGGCACCTTCGAGTTTCTGTATGAGAACGGCGAGTTCTTCTTCATCGAGATGAACACGCGCGTGCAGGTTGAACACCCGGTGACCGAGATGGTCACCGGCATCGACATCGTGCAGACGCAGATCCGCGTCGCCGCCGGAGAAAAGCTGCCGTTCTCGCAACGCCAGATCGAGATGCGTGGCCATGCCATCGAATGCCGCGTCAACGCCGAGGATCCATACAAGTTCACGCCGTCGCCGGGCCGCATCACGACATGGCACCCTCCGGGCGGGCCTGGTGTGCGCGTTGATTCACACGCTTACGCCAACTACTTCGTGCCGCCGAACTACGACTCGATGATCGGCAAGATCATCGTCCACGCCGACACGCGCGATCAGGCGCTGGCGCGCATGCGCACGGCTCTGTCGGAGACGGTGGTTGAAGGCATCTCGACCAACATCCCGCTGCACCGCGAGCTGATGGTCGATGCGAAATTCATCGAGGGCGGCACGAGCATTCACTACCTCGAAGGCTGGCTGGGCCAGCACAAGCGCTGAAATGACTGCCCCTGGCTCGCTTCACTCGCGTCCCCCGAGGGGAAGGCAGGCCGCTTCAGAGCGGCCCGGCGCTGGCCTGTCGCTCCGTTAATGCGATGGAAGAACTGGTGCTGCGCGTGAACGAGGCGCTGGTCGAACCCGTGTCCGACGCATTGGCTGACGAGCTCGGCGCGCTGGCCGTGTCGGTGGAAGACGCACAGGCCGACAGCGAAGGTGAGCAAGCGATCTTTGGTGAACCCGGCATGCCAGCGCCGCGTGCGGGCTGGGTGCAGTCGACCGTGCGTGCGCTGTTCGAGAACGCGGCGCAGGCCGCCAACGCAGCGACGCTGCTGCTGGCCCAGGACTGGGCTGCCGCCAACGTGCATGTGCTTTCGCTCGACACCGTGCCAGACGAAGACTGGGTGCGGGTCACGCAATCGCAGTTCGCGCCGGTCGAGATCACGCCGACGTTCTGGATCGTGCCGAGTTGGCACGAAGCGCCAGCGGTCGCGCGGCAGGTGATCCGCCTCGACCCAGGCCTGGCCTTCGGCACCGGTACGCACGCGACGACACGCATGTGTCTGCGCTGGATCGCGCGACACGCGCAGCCATGGAGCCGCGTACTCGACTACGGCTGCGGCTCGGGCATCCTGGCCATAGGCGCCGCGCTGCATGGAGCGAAGGCCATCGACGCAGTGGACATTGACGAGGCCGCGGTGGCATCGTCGCGCGCCAATGCGCAGGCCAACGGCGTGACGCTCAACGCTGGCTTGCCGCACGCCGCGCGAGGCGCCTACGACCTTGTCCTGGCCAACATACTGGCCAAACCGCTGACGCTGCTGGCGCCCTTGCTGACCGGCCACCTTGCCAGCGGTGCGTCGCTGGTGCTCGCTGGCATCCTCGAGCGGCAGGCCGACGAGTTGCGTCAAGCCTATGCCCCGTGGTGCGTGCTCGACGTTGCCGACAATGACGATGGTTGGGTGCTGATGACCGCAGGCAAAGGCGTCTTGCCATGAGCCTGGCCACGCGATGCAGCGCCTGCAGCACCGTGTTCCGTGTGCAGCAGGACCAGCTCAAGGCGTCCGAAGGCTGGGTCCGCTGCGGCCGCTGCGGTACGGTCTTCAGTGCGCTCGAAGGCCTGTTCGATCTGGAGCGTGAGAACACCTCCGGGTCCATGCCGTTGCAGCAGGAGCCGGTCATGGCCGCGACCAAACCGCTTCCGGTTGTGGCCGCGCCACCGCCGTCCGACGTTGACTCGTTCGCCTACTACGGCGATGCGAGCGCTGCAGACGATGTGGAGGAGGAGCCGTCGGCGCATGTGTTGCTGCATGCCCGCCCCGCGCACGGCGATCAGGCCGGCACAGCGGTCGGCGCTTCGGCCGACACGAGCGCCGACCAGGCCGCCGCAGCAGCGTCTTTCACCGCGTCGTACCACGACGACCGCGACGACGACGACGATGCGGCGCTGTTGACCGAACACAGTGGCCACCACACCACCTTCGACGAATCCGCGCCCGTGTACACCGGGCCCGCGCCGCTGGCGCCGAGCTTTGTTCGTGACGCTGAGCGTGACGCGCGCTGGCAGCGGCCGGTCGTGCGGCGGCTGACGATCGCCGCCGCTCTGGCGCTGCCGCTGTTGCTCGGTGCGCAAGTGGCCTTGCACCACCGCGACCTGCTGGCCGCGCGCTGGCCGGACAGCGCCGAGCCGCTGCGCGCACTGTGCGCGCCGCTTGGTTGCGACGTGCAGGCGCTGCGCTCATTGGACGATGTTTCAGTGGAAAGCAGCGGTTTGACGCGTGTCGATGGCGCGCCGCTCTACAAGCTGCAAATCGCGGTCCGCAACCGCGCTGCCTGGACAGTAGCGATGCCAGCGCTGGACCTGACGCTGACCGATCCGCGCGGCGAGATCGTGACGAGGCGCATGCTGCGCGCGGCGGAATTGGGCAGCGCGGCACCTGAAGTGCTGACTGCCGGCGCCGAGTGGTCGACGCTGGCCACCCTCGACGTCGGCGAGCGCCGCGTCACCGGCTACACGATCGACCTGTTCTACCCCTGAAAGAAATCAAGCATGCCCGCCCTGATCTGTGGCTCCCTGGCCTTCGACACGATCACCACATTTCCCGGCCGCTTTGCGCAGCAGATCCTGCCGGAGCAGGTGCACATCCTGAACGTCTCGTTCCTGGTGCCGACGCTGAGACGCGAGTGGGGCGGCTGCGCCGGCAACATCGCCTACACGTTGAAATTGCTCGGCGGCGAACCAGTGATCCTGGCCGCGCTCGGCAGCGACGGCGACGAGTACATCGCGCGGCTGAAAGGTCTCGGCATCGACACCTCGCAGATCATGACCGAGCCTGACCACTACACCGCTCAGGCCATCATCATCACCGACCAGGACAACAACCAGATCACCGCGTTTCACCCTGGAGCGATGAGCCTGGCCCATCTGGCCGCCGTGCCGAAACGCCAACAACGCGGCGACCTCACGATCGGCATCATCGCGCCCGACGGCCGCGACGCGATGAGCCAGCATGCTCAGCAGATGCACGAACAGGGCATTCCGTTCATCTTCGACCCAGGCCAGCAACTGCCGCAGTTCGACGGTGCCGAGCACCGCGAGATTCTCGGCATGGCGCGCTGGCTGGCGCTAAACGACTATGAAGCGCGCATGCTTTGCGAGCGCACCGGCGAGTCGCTGACCGGCATCTCGCAGCGACCGAACATCGATGGCATCGTGGTCACCCTGGCCGAGCAGGGCTGCGAGGTCTGGCACCGGGGAGCGCGCACGCCGGTGCCGGGTGTCAAGGCAGACGCTGTCATCGACCCTACCGGCTGCGGCGATGCGTTTCGCGCCGGCTTGCTCTATGGTCTTGAGCGCAGCTGGCCGTTGGCGCGTGCGGCCACGCTGGGCAACCGTTTGGGTGCGCTGAAGATTGCACACCGCGGTGGGCAGAATCACCGCTTCGAGCCTGCCGACATGCTCAAGTGAGGCAAGTTCACGCCGATGAGCGCACGCGGCCGGTAGAGTGACTGGAAGTAAAACAACGATGTGCGGCGGGAAATGCAATCTCTTCAGTTGATCCAACTCTGCGTGGCGGCGCTGGGCGGCATCGCGATCGGTGCCGTGGCCTACCGCTGGCACAGCCGGCAGAAGATCGATCAATTGCAGCAGCGCTTGTTGCGCTCGGAAGAGGCGCGCAACGGGGCAATCGAGCGCTCCATGCACGCGCGCGAGCAGATTGCCCAGCTCAGCAAGGCCATCTCTGACTTGCGCAAAGCCCACCACACCGTGCGCTCTAGCCCTGTCAGTACGCCCTCCACGAGCGCCGATGAACGACTCGCCCTCGCCGAGCGCGCTCTCGATGCCGCCGCGGCCTATGACGCCAAGTCAACGACGTCGGGCAAAGTCGTGCTGTTCGCCAACACCGAACCGATGACGCTTTGACCCGCGGCTTGCGGGTGGCTCAGCACCGCGAACTCTGTTGACCAAAAACAAACCCGGCCGAGGCCGGGTTTGTCGTTTGGCGCTGCCGCGAATCCCAGGCGAACCGTGCTCACGCACGGCCCGCCGGGATCGCCTGCAGTCCCGCGAGATCCCTTAAGGCTTGTTGCCTGTCGGGAACGGCCATGCGGCCGCGGGGCTCAGCGTCGTCTTCGCTGCAGGTGCAGGAGCCGCTGCGGCTGCCGGAGCAGCTTTCTTCGCAGGGGCCGCCTTCTTCGCAGGCGCAGCCTTCTTCTTCGCCGCTTTTTTCGCAGGGGCCTTCTTTTTCGCAGGCTTCTTCGCAGCGGCCTTCTTCTTCGGCGCAGCCTTCTTCTTGGCGGCCTTCTTCGCTGCCTTTTTGGCAGCCGGCTTCTTCTTCGCCGCAGGCTTCTTCTTCGCCGCCGGCTTCTTGGCCGCCGGACGCTTCGCCGCCTTCTTGGCGGCCGGCTTCTTCGCAGCGGCCTTCTTCGCCGGAGCCTTCTTCTTCGCAGCAGCCTTCTTGGCCGGTGCCTTCTTCTTCGCAGTTGCCATTTCGATCTCCTTGATCAAGTTGCAAAGAGCACCGCAAAAAATCGAGCTCGACCTTTGCGGCGATTCACCACCCGGGATTTGTCCAGCCACTTGGCCGGTTTCCCGATGCGATGAACGGGGTTGCAGTGATTGGCTTCAGCTCTTTTGCGAACGTTGTTTGAACGTCCACCGGCTTCATGTCACCCACTGCGGATTCTTGATCTCTCACTTCGAGCGGCGGGTTCTGTGCCCCACTCGCTCATTCAAAAATCATCAACATTCAATTGAACATCAATCTTCGTTCATTCCCACGAAAGCGCGCCGCCAGACTGGTACTCGATCACGCGCGTCTCGAAAAAGTTGCGCTCCTTCTTCAGGTCGATCATCTCGCTCATCCACGGGAACGGATTCTCTTCGTTCGGAAAAAGCTCTTCGAGGCCGATCTGCGTAGCGCGCCGGTTGGCGATGTAGCGCAGGTAGCCCTTGAACATCGATGCGTTCATGCCGAGCACGCCGCGTGGCATGGTGTCTTCAGCGTAGCGATACTCGAGCTCGACGGCCTTCACGAACAGCGTCTTGATCTCGGCCTTGAACGCGCTCGTCCACAGCTGCGGATTCTCGAGCTTGATCTGGTTGATCAGGTCGATGCCGAAGTTGCAGTGCATCGACTCGTCGCGCAGGATGTACTGGTACTGCGTCGACGCGCCGGTCATCTTGTTCTGCCGGCCGAGTGCCAGGATCTGCGTGAAGCCGACGTAGAAGAACAAGCCTTCCATCAGGCAGGCAAAGACAATCAGGCTCTTGAGCAGCGTCTGGTCGGTCTCATGCGTGCCGGTCTTGAAGTTCGGATCCATGATCGCCTCAATGAAGGGGATCAGGAACTCGTCCTTGTCGCGGATCGACTTGACCTCGTGATAGGCGTTGAAGATCTCGCCCTCGTCGATACCGAGCGATTCGACGATGTACTGGTAGGCGTGGGTGTGGATCGCTTCTTCAAACGCCTGGCGCAGCAAAAATTGCCGGCACTCGGGCGCCGTGATGTGGCGGTAGGTGCCCAACACGATGTTGTTGGCGGCCAGCGAATCGGCGGTGACAAAGAAGCCGAGATTGCGCGTGATGATGCGGCGCTCGTCGGCGGTCAGGCCGTTCGGGTCACGCCACAGCGCGATGTCACGCGCCATGTTGACCTCTTGCGGCATCCAGTGATTGGCGCAGGTGGCGAGGTACTTTTCCCAGGCCCACTTGTACTTGAACGGCACCAGCTGATTGACGTCGGTCTGACCATTGATGATGCGCTTGTCGGCCGCGTTGACACGTCGCTGAACCACCGCGGTTTCGGTCGCTGCAACAGTGGGTAGCGGGGTGTCGAAAGAGGCGGCGCTCACGTTAGCCAGCAGAGCTGATGCTGACGCCTGCGGTTCATCGCGAAGCGATGACTGCGGGGAGAGGTGACTCGCTTGCGAGGTGGACCTGATGTCGTCTTCCCAGACCAGCATTTAGGGTACTTCCTGTGGGTTGAATTATCGGAGTGTTGCGTGTGAACGAGAACACCGGCATCGTTCACTGACACGCTTCGCAATCGGGGTTGTCGATCGCGCAGAACTTGACGTCACTCGCCGGCTCGATCGCCTGCAATGCAGCGGCCTTCATCGTGCCGCTTGCGGCAGAGCCCGCCGCGCTGTTCGACACCGCGTTCAACTGGCCGGAGGTGACCGTCGCTTTCTCGGCATGCGTCGCGCCCACCGTGCGCAGGTAGTAGGTCGTCTTCAAGCCGCGCAGCCAGGCGAGCTTGTAGGTCTCGTCGAGCTTCTTGCCCGACGCGCCGGCCATGTAGATGTTGAGCGACTGCGCCT
>JANOEG010000133.1:0-2180 GCA_031413095.1 Burkholderiales bacterium
GAGAAGTCCAAGCCGTTCAAGGAGCCGATCGTCACGCAAATCGTGCCGGCGAGCACCTTCTTCCTGGCCGAGGAATACCACCAGGACTACTACAAGAAAAATCCGTTGCGCTACCAGTACTATCGCAATGGCTGCGGCCGAGACGCGCGGCTCAAACAGTTGTGGGGTTCCACGGCGGCGCACTGAATCGGCACCAGGTCAGCGACCGTAGCGCGATGTCCGGTCGGCGAACTCGGTGCTCGCCGAAGCAATGCCATGACGCCAGCGCCGGGCCTTGCCTGCGCTCAGACCTCGAGCCACTCCTTGCGCACGTCGGTGTTGTCGCGCAGTTGCGCGGGCGTGCCCTCGAACACGATCTGGCCGTGGCCCATGACCAAGCAGCGTTCCGAGACGTCGAGCGCAATCGTGAGCTTCTGTTCGACCAGCAACACCGAGATGCCGCGGCGTTTCAGCTCGCGCAGGTACTCGCCCACCAGCTCGACGATCTTCGGCGCCAGGCCTTCGGTCGGTTCGTCGATCATGATCCGGTCAGGGTCACCCATCAAGGTGCGGCACAGCGTCAGCATCTGCTGCTCGCCGCCAGAGAGCACGCCGGCCGGCGTGTGTTCGCGCTCCTTCAGGCGCGGGAACAGTTTGTACATGTCGTCGAAGTCCCAGCGCCTTTGCTTCGCGCCCGACTTCACGCCCAGCAGCAGGTTCTGGTGCACCGTCAGGCGTGGAAAGATGTCGCGGTTCTCGGGCACGTAGCCCACGCCGAGGTGCGCGATCTCGAACGCCTTGTGGCCGAGAATCTCGCGGTCGCGCCAGCGGATCGAGCCGCTGGCCGCCACCAGCCCCATGATGGTCTTGACGGTCGTCGAGCGGCCGGAGCCGTTCCGCCCGAGCAGGCTGACGATTTCGCCGGGTCCGACGTGGAAGCTCACGCCGTGCAGCACGTGGCTCTTGCCGTAGTAGGCATTGACTGAATCGAGCTTGAGCATGTTCGGCTACCCCTGCCCGGCGCTGCCGGCTTGCGCCGCCTGCCGATCGGCAAGCACCGAGCCGAGATAGGCCTCCTGCACGCGCGGATTGGCGCGCACCGCCTCGGGCCCGTCGAAGGCGATCACTTCGCCGTACACCAACACCGCGATCTTGTCGGCCAGGCCGAACACCACGCCCATGTCGTGCTCGACGGTGAGCAAGGTCTTGCCCACCGTGACTTCGCGGATCAGCTCGACGAAGCGTGTGGTTTCGCTCTTGCTCATGCCGGCGGTCGGCTCGTCGAGCAGGATCACGTTCGCGCCGCCGGCGATCGTGATACCGATCTCGAGCGCGCGCTGTTCGGCGTAGGTGAGGTTCATGGCGAGCACATCGCGGCGCCGGTCGAGCTTGATCATCTCGAGCACCTGCTCGGCGCGCCGGTTCGTGCTGTGCAGGTCGTCCAGGAAGCGCCAGAACCCGTAGTGGTGGCCGCTGCTCCACAACACCGCGCAGCGGATGTTCTCGAACACCGACAAGCGCACGAACAGGTTGCTGACCTGGAAGCTGCGCGCCAGGCCGCGGCGGTTGATCTCGAACGGCTTCAAGCCATCGATGCGCACGCCGTTAAGCAGCACCTGCCCCGAGGTCGCACCAAAGCGCCCGCTGATCAGGTTGAACAGCGTGCTCTTGCCCGCGCCGTTGGGCCCGATGATCGCGACCCGCTCGCCCGGGCGCACGGCGAGATTCGCGCCGCGGATGATGGGCGTGTTGCCGAAGCTCTTGCGCAGATCGCGCAGTTCGACCGCGTAGTCGGCAGTGGCGTTCATGGGGCGGCCTCGCGGCGCCGGACTTCGGACTCGATCTCCTGCTGCACGGCGCCCCACAGCGCCGCGAAGCGCCGGCGCATCAGTTCGAACAGGACGATGCCGATGGCCAGCACGACACCGGCGCCGACCCAGCTGACCGCGTGCCCGGCGTGGAGCTTGAGCCCGAGGTAGCGCATTTCGGGACCGAGTGCGGCGTTGAGTTGCAGGTGGTAGACCATTTCGATCATCGCCCCGGCGCCCGCCAGCACGACGGCCACGGTGGCCAGCAGACCGAAGTAGGGGGCGACCAGGCGCTTGAACTTGCCGAAGGCCACGACGCGCAGGTTCATCATGATCAGGCTGGAAATTCCGCCCGGTGCGTACATGACCATGAACAGGAACACCAGGCCAAGG
>JANOEG010000134.1:0-6130 GCA_031413095.1 Burkholderiales bacterium
AACCCGTTGAACGCGAAGGCGTCAAGTTCGAACCGACGGCTCAGGTCGGCGGTGCGGCGTTGCAATTGAACGGGACTGGCGTGCGCACGCGCGCGATCTTCAAGGTCTATGCCGCGGGCCTGTATGTGCCGCAGAAGGCGATTACAGCCGCGGCGCTGCTGTCGCAGAAAGGGCCACGCCGCCTGTCGCTGACGATGCTGCGCAATGTCGATGCCGATTCGTTCGCCGGCCCGCTCAACGACGGCCTGCGCAACAACCACACCGAAGCGCAGGTGGCGGCTTTCAAGCCGCAGATCGATGCGATGAATGCGGCGCTGAAGGCCATTGACGAAGCCAAGAAGGGCGACGTGCTGCACTTCGAGTTTCTGCCCGACAGCGGCACGCGCATCACGGTCAACGGCCAGCAGAAGGGGGCCAACATCCCCGGCGAAGAGTTCTTCACCGCCATGCTGCGCATCTGGCTCGGCGACAAGCCGGCCGACGGCGACTTGAAGAAAGGGCTTCTCGGCGGCTGATCGCTGGGTTGAGAAAAGCAAAGCGGCGCCGCGGCGCCTCTTTCTTTTGGTGCTGCGAAGACTCAGCCGCGCGGCGGTGTGCCCTGCACCGGCGCCGGCAGAGGCTGCAAGGGTTGCGTGCCCGCAGGGGCGCGTTGCACGCGTGTCTTGCCGGCGGTGGTGACGAGGATTACCGGATCGCCCGGGTTGAAGGTTTCGCTGGCCTTGGCCTGGACAACGGCGCGGCGCTCGCCGTTCTTCAATTGCAGCAGGATCTCGACCGCATCTTCCTTGGTGGCGCCGCGTTCGATCGCGTTGCCGATGACCGCACCAGCCACGGCGCCGACGACCGCGATCGCTGCCGACTCGCGGCCCGACGAGCGGGTCGAGCCGGCCACGCCGCCGAGTACGGCGCCGGTGGCGCCGCCGGCGCCGCTCTGGCTGCCGTCAACGACGACGCTGCGAACAGACAGCACGGTCGCGTCCTGCACGGTGGACAGACGCTGGGCGTCGCCGCGCTGCACGACGTCGGGGCTGGTGGTGGTGCAGGCAGCCATGAGGGCCAGCGCTGCGGTAGCTGTCAGGGTCTTGATCATCATGTTCATTGTTTCCACTCTGAAGAGTTGCGCTTGGCGCAACGCCAAGTGCTCTTCATGGGTTGACGCATTGTCGGCGTCTCGGTTCCGCCGCTCGCGTAAAGACGCGTTGCAGGCGTGAAAACTGCGCGAACGCTAGCCGTGCAGTCTGGAGTTGCGCGGCACGCTGGCCAGCAGGAACTCCATCTGGTCGACGAGGATGCGCCGTCCGCGCAGGATCATGTCCTCGTGCAGGCTGGGCACGTAGGGCAGGTAGAGCAGTGTCATGTGCGCTTCTTCGGGCAGGCGGTTGCCTTTGTGGCCGTTGCACGAGCGGCAGGCGGTGATGCAGTTCATCCAGGCGTCGCCGCCGCCGCGCGACACCGGCACGATGTGCTCGCGCGTCAGGTCCTCGAAGACGAAGTGGCCGCCGCAGTACGCGCAGATGTTTCGGTCGCGCACGAACAGTTTGCTGTTGGTGATGGTCGGCGTGATCCGCCAAGCGCGGCTGGGCACCGAGCCGCGCACGGCGATGATGGCGTGGACTTCGATGCGCGACTGCTTGCCTGTCGTGCGCTGAATGCCGCCGCGCAGCACGTGGCAGGCGTCCCCGAGCGTCCAGGCGACGCCGTCGCTGGCGTAGATGACCGCCGCTTCCCGGGGCGAGATCCAGGCTTGCGGGCGGCCGGAGACATCGAGTTGAAGGACATCCACGAGCGAAGAGTATCCGATTGCACGGTGTCGTCTCAATGACGGGAACGCTTAGCCTCTTCCACGCGGTCCATCAAACGCGCCAAACCGTGCAAAGCGTCGATGTTTGGCGTTGCCACGGCGGCCCGTTTGCCGATTTCGCGCACGGCGCCGACCAGCGCGTCGAGCTCAAGAGCCCGGCCCTGCTCGGCGTCAACCAGCATCGAGGTCTTGAAGGCGCCGAGCTGGCGCGTCACGGCCATGCGGGCTTCGGGCGTTTGTTCGATCGGGCATCCGATCCGCGCGCCGATGGCCGCGGCTTCTGCCATGCCGCGCGCCATGAAGGCGTTGACCAGTTGGTCGTCGAGGATGGCGTCGCAGGCCGCACCCGTCAGCGCCGAGACCGGGTTCATCGTCATGTTGCCCCAGAGCTTGAACCAGATGTCGCGCTTGATGTTCTCGCTGCGCTCGGCCTGGAAACCGGCGCTGGCGAGCGCGGTGGCGATCCGCTCGACGCGTTCGCTGTCGCCGCCGCCGGGTTCGCCGACGATCAGCCGCTCACCGAAGCCGTGTTTGACCTCGCCTGGCGCCGTGCTGACGCAGGTCAGGTGCACCACCGCGCCGAGCGTTTGCGCGAACGGGATCGTCCTAGCGATGTGGCCGTGCGGGTCGACGCTGGCCAGCGGCTCGCCGTCAGCGGGCTGCAGGAACCACCACGGCACGCCGTTCATCATCGGCAGCACCAGCGTGTTGGGGCCGATCAACGGCGCCAGGCTTTGTGCATCGAGGGCCAGCGCCTGGCCCTTGAAGGTGACGATCAGCAATTCCGGCGGGGGCAGGTTCGAGGCCTCATCGGCGACGGAAATGTGCGCGACGCGGCGTTCGCCCTGGCTCGCCGTCAAGACCAACCCGCGATCGCGCACCGCCGCCAGCGTGGTGCCACGCGCCAGCGCGGACACCTCGTGACCGGCCAGCGCCAGCCGCGCCGCCACCAACCCGCCCACGGCCCCGAGTCCCGCCACGCAGATCTTCATCGTCGTCTCCTCGAACGTGATGGCAGCCATCGTAGGTGGCGTGATAGCGCGGGTTTACCCGCGATACCGATAGTCGCGCGACCCTAGAAAACGCCGACAAATCGACGCGACATTGCCGCCGAAGTCTGCAAAATAGAACGAACGTTCGATTCTTCTGGTAACACCTTGGAAACCGAAACCCGCGCTGTCAAGACGGCCCACAAGGGCCAGCAGACCCGTGCCGCGATCCTCGACGCCGCCCTCGGGCTGGCCTCGCACGTCGGTCTGGAAGGCCTGTCGATCGGCGCGCTGGCCGAGGTGACGCAGATGAGCAAGTCGGGCGTCTTTGCTCACTTCGGCTCGCGCGAAGAGCTACAGATCTCGGTCGTGCGTGAGTACAACGCCAAGTTCGAGGAAGAGGTCTTCTACCCCGCGTTGGCCGAGCCGCGCGGCCTGCCGCGGCTGCGTGCGCTGTTCGAGCGCTGGGTCAAGCGCGTCTCGGTGGAACTCGACTCGGGCTGCATCTACATCAGCGGCGCGGTCGAGTTCGACGACCGGCCCGGCCCCGTGCGCGACGCGCTGGTCTCGATGGTGCGGGCATGGCACAGCGCGCTCGAGCGCGCAATCCGCATCGCCGTCGAAGAAGGCCATTTGAAGGCCGACACCGACGCCATGCAGATGCTGTTCGAGCTGCACGGCCTGATCCTGGCGCTGCACCACGACGCGCGCTTTCTGCGCCTGCCCGGCGCGATGGACCGTGTGCAGCGCGCCTTCGAGCATGTGCTCGCGCACTACATGGCCGCTGCACCGCAACGTTGATTTGTTTGAGAGAAGGAAGACCTCGAGATGGCCCACTACACCCCCCCGCTGCGCGACATGCAATTCGTCCTGCACGAGCTGCTCGATGCGGTGCCGACGCTCAAGAGCATCCCCGCCTATGCAGACCTCGACGTCGACACCGTCAACGCCGTGCTCGAAGAAGGCGGCAAGTTCGCCAGCGAAGTGCTGCAACCGCTCAACCTGAGCGGCGATCAAGAGGGGTGCCAGCACGACAAAACCACGCACGCGGTGACGACGCCCAAGGGCTTCAAGGAGGCGTACGCCAAGTACGTCGAAGGCGGCTGGCCGGCGCTGTCCACCGACCCGGCCTACGGCGGCCAGGGCCTCCCGCATCTGATGAACCAGTGCTTCTACGAGATGCTGAACTCCGCCAATCAGGCCTGGACGATGTACCCCGGCCTGTCGCACGGCGCCTACGAGTGCCTGCATGAGCATGGCACCGACGAGCAGAAGAAGCTCTACCTGCCCAAGCTGTCGAGCGGTCAGTGGACCGGCACCATGTGCCTGACCGAGGCGCATTGCGGCACTGACCTCGGCATGCTGCGCAGCAAGGCCGAGCCCCAAGCCGATGGCAGCTACAAGATCAGCGGCGGCAAGATCTTCATCAGCTCCGGCGAACATGACCTGGCCGAGAACATCATCCACCTCGTGCTGGCGCGCCTGCCAGAGGCGCCGCAGGGCAGCAAAGGCATCTCGCTGTTCATCGTCCCGAAATTCGTGCCCAACGTCGATGGCAGTGTGGGCAAGCGCAACGGCATCACTTGCGGCGCCATCGAACACAAGATGGGCATCCACGGCAACAGCACCTGCCAGATGAACATGGACGGTGCGCTCGGCTGGCTGGTCGGTGAGCCGAACAAGGGCTTGCCGGCCATGTTCGTGATGATGAACGCGGCACGCATTGGCGTGGCCAATCAGGGCCTCGGCCTGACTGAAGTGGCCTACCAGAACGCCGTGGTCTATGCGAAGGACCGCTTGCAGATGCGCAGCCTGTCAGGCCCCAAAGCGCCGGACAAGGCGGCCGACCCGATCATCGTGCACCCCGACGTGCGCAAGATGCTGCTGACCGCACGCGCCTACGCCGAAGGGGCACGTGCCCTTGCGCTGCACACCGTGCTGCTGCTCGACCAGGAACTGGCCACCGATGACGACGAGCTGCGCAAACAATGCGCCGATGAAGTCGCGCTGCTGACGCCGATCCTGAAGGCCTTCTTCACCGACAACGCCTGGCTCGCCACCTCGCACTGCATGCAGGTCTACGGCGGCCACGGCTACATAGCAGAGTGGGGCATGGAGCAGTTCGTGCGCGATGCGCGCATCAACATGATCTACGAGGGCACCAACACCATCCAGTCGCTCGACCTGCTGGGTCGCAAGGTGCTCGGTGACAACGGCAAGAAGCTGAAACTCTTCGGCCAGCGCATCATCGACTTCGTCGAAGAAGAAGGCGTGCGCGAGGAGATGCAGGAGTTCGTCAATCCGCTGGCCGACCTCGGCGACAAGGTCACCAAGCTGACCACCGAGCTCGGCATGAAGGCCTTCCAGAACCCTGATGAAGTCGGCGCCGCCGCCGTGGACTACCTGCGCGTCGTGGGCCACCTCTGCTTCGCCTACTTCTTCGCCCGCTCGGCGAAGATCGCGCTGGCGAAGAAGGATTCGGGCGACCCGTTCTACACCGCCAAGCTGGCGACCGCGCGCTTCTACTTTGCCAAGCTGCTGCCGGAGACCGCCGGCCTGATCCGCAGCGCACGCGCCGGTGTCGCGCCGCTGATGGCGATGGAAGAAGCTCTGTTCTGATTTTCTGTTGGAGAAGCCGATGAACCGATTCAATGTTCGCAAGGTCGCCGTGCTCGGCGCCGGGGTGATGGGTGCGCAGATTGCCGCGCATCTGGTCAATGTCAAAGTGCCGGTCGTGCTGTTCGATCTGCCGTCGAAAGAGGGCGCGAAGAACGGCATCGTCACCAAGGCGATCGACGGCCTGAAGAAGCTGAAGCCCGCGCCGCTCGGCGTGGCCGAAGACGCGGCGCTGATCCAGGCCGCCAACTACGAAGAGCACCTGGCGCTTCTCGGCGAATGCGACCTGGTGATCGAAGCCATCGCCGAGCGCATGGACTGGAAGCTCGATCTGTACAAGAAGATCGCGCCGCACTTGCCGGCGCACGCGATCGTCGCTTCGAACACCTCGGGCCTGTCGATCACGAAGTTGTCCGAAGCGCTGCCGGAAGCGATCAAGCCACGCTTTTGTGGCATCCACTTCTTCAACCCGCCGCGCTACATGGCGCTGGTGGAATTGATCCCCACGCCCGGCACGAAGCCGGAAGTGCTCGACCAGCTCGAAGCCTTTGTCACCAGCGGCCTGGGCAAGAACGTGGTGCGCGCCAAGGACACGCCCTACTTCATCGCCAACCGTGTCGGCATCGCCGGCATGCTGGCGACGATGCTGGAGGCCGAAAAGGCGTCCTTGAGCTACGACGTGGTCGATGACCTCACCGGCAAGAAGCTGGGCCGTGCTTCGAGC
>JANOEG010000135.1:0-12506 GCA_031413095.1 Burkholderiales bacterium
CATCAGCTCCTGACCGCGCTTGAGCGGCATGCCAACAGCTTGCGTGAAATCGCCGCTGAGCACGATGCCGTCCATCGGTGCACGCAGCGTCGAGCGGTCCAACTGCTGAAGCGCCAGCTCGTGCTGGCTCTGCGCCTGTTCGAGTTTGGCGCGCGCGATCATGATCGGCGCCGCCTCGTCCTTGGACAGCGCCTCGCGGTACTGCTTGTCGAGCTGCGCCGTCTCGGCCGCCCACTTGTCGCGCTCGAGCGCCAGGTCACGTGTGTCCAGGCTCATCAACACCTGACCGGCCTTGACGGTCTCGCCGGGACGCACCTGCACCGCGCCGACAAATCCATCGACCGGCGCCGCGATGACCTGTTGCACAGCGCCTTCGACACGCGCCGGCGCGACGACACGGTGCGTGCTGGGCAGCAGCGCGAGTACAGCCACGCCGACCACCGTGGCACCGATCGCGGCGCGCACCAGGGAGAACCTTGCACCACCGAAGGGCCGTTTCGCCACCGGCCGCAGCGCCTGCGCGACGCGGTGGCCGACTCGGTCATCGGCGCGCTGCTTCAGCGCCAGCAGCGGGCCGGCGAACATCGCCGCGTCCTTGGCCGCCTCGAGGGCCTGTGTGTCGAAGCCGCCACGGCGCTCGTACAGCAACGCACCGAGCATCTCGTGGCGCGTGGCCACCGGCACGGTGTAGATCGCGGCATGGCCGTTGGATTGCGAAAGTTCCTGGTGCGCCAGCGTGATCGCCGGCGAAGCGCCCGCAGGCAACGGATGCACGATGGCCAGCCGCTGGTCGAGCGCCTCGGCCATGGCTGACGCGATGCGGCCAACAGCATTGTGTTTTTCGCGCACATCGGCCGCGCCGGAGATGGCGGCGATGCGCAAGCGCCCGCCGATGTACAGGCCGAGGCTGACGCGCTCGCACGGCAGCGTCAGCGCCAATTGGTTGACGACCGCTGCGGCTGCGGCGTCGAAGTTCGCATGCGCCAGCGCATGCGCCTGCACCGCCAGCACCGCCGCGCTGCGCGACGGCTTCACGGCGCGCGCAGGCGCACGCGCTGCCGGCGTCTCGGCGCTGGGCTGGCTGGGTACCGTTGCGGGGGGCGTTGTCGCGGTCACGTTGCGGTGCGTTTATCGATTCGTTGTCGAGCCTGTGAGCCGACCGCCATGCACGCGCGGCCGAACCCGATGTGGCTTGCTGCCATTGGAAATCGACCGCGTTGCCGGCAATCGCTCGAACAAGCGCTTACCTGTCCCTCTGATGGTGGCATCACGAATCGCGCGCTGACAGGCCCACTTCCACGGGCGCGAACTAGTGCACGGCAATAGGCACGACAAGCGGGCCTTTACGCCCGGACGGGGGATGGACGCTCGCGGCGGCGAGCGCTCAGTTGCCGCCGGCAGCCAGCACAGCGCCGCGCGCCAGGGCAGCCAGCTTGGCCTCGGCCACAGCGCGCGACATCGGCGCCATGCCACAGTTGGTGCAGGCGATGAGCTTGTCGCGGGCGACGAACTGCAGTGCGCGGCCGATCGTCTCGGCAACTTCATCGGCCGTCTCGACGGCGTCAGTGGCGACGTCGATGACGCCGACCATGACGTCCTTGCCCTCGAGCAAGCCGATCAGATCGAGCGACACATGCGAGTGCATGCATTCGAGGCTGACCTGGTCGATGCGGCTCCTGGCCAACGCCGGAAAGACCTGCTCGTACTGGCGCCACTCGTGGCCCAGCGTGTCTTTCCACTTGCGATTGGCGTCGATGCCATAGCCGTAGCAGATGTGCACTGCGGTCTTGCACGTCAAACCCTCGGCCGCCCGTTCGAGCGCAGCGACACCCCAATCGGCGGCCTCGGACATATAGACATTGAACGCCGGCTCGTCGAACTGGACGATGTCGATGCCGTCGGCTTGCAGCGCCCTGGCCTCGGCGTTGAGCAGTTCGGCGAACGCAAAGGCCAGCTTCACCCGGTCGCCATAGTGATGGTCGGCAACGGTGTCGACGATCGTCATCGGCCCGGGCAGCGTGAACTTGGTGACCCGCTGCGTGTGCGCGCGCAGCAGCCGCGCTTCGCTCTGATGAACGCGGCCGGTGAGCGCCAACGGCCCCACCACCTGCGGCACCATCGCCTTGTAGCGGTCATTGCGGATGCCCATCTCGACCTTGTGCTCGAAGTCGATGCCTTGCACCCACTCGACAAAACCGTGCACGAAGTGCTGGCGCGACTGTTCACCGTCGCCGATGGTCGTCAGGCCCGCGTCTTCCTGCGCCTTGATCCAGAGCAACGTCGCGTCGCGCTTGGCCTCGTCGAGTGCCGCACCGCTGGCACGCCATTGCGGCCAGAGTTTGTCGGGCTCGGCGAGCCAGGCGGGTTTGGGCAGGCTGCCGGCGATGGCGGTGCGCAACATGGACAAGCTCCTCGGTTGAGCTGCAAGCATAAGGGCGGCGCTGCAAAGGGTCGGCTCTCATGGCTCGGCCGCGAGCGCGCGAATAAACTGGGTGCCTCTTCACGTTCAACCGCCCAGCGTGTCCATGACGCCACAAGCTCAAACCGACGACGCGTTGCGGCGGGCGCAGGCCGAGATTGAAAGCCTGCGCGCTGAAAACGCGCATCTGGCTGCATTGCTGGGCTCTGCGCAGCAGATTGAACGTCCGGGCCTGTGGGAACAGACCCAACTCCAACTGGCGCTGACCCTGTCGGACATCGGGCTGTGGCGGCATGACTTGCGCACCGGCATGCTGCACCATAACGAACGTGCGCAGGCCATGGTCGGCCACACCGACGGCGCACAGGGTGTCCCGCTCGAAGCGGTGCGCAAGACCATCCATCCCGATGACCTGGCCGACGTGCAAGCGGCCTTTTCGATGACCCTGGCCACCGGTGGTCCGGTGGACACGCAGACACGCTACCGCCACACCGACGGGCGCTGGCGCACGTTGCTGACACGGCGCCTGCTGATGCGCGATGAGCAAGGCCAACCGGCGCTGATCGTCGGCGTGGCGCTCGATGTCACCGAACAGCAGCAGCGCACGATCGAAGCGCTGCAGCTCGCACGGCGGCTGGAAACGGCTGCCGAGGCAGCACGCGTTGGCTTGTGGTCGGGGCCGCTGGACGACAACCGCCCCGAATGGAATGCACACATGTACGTGCTGCTCGCGCGCAACGCAGCGGACGGCACGCTGGGTCTGGGCGAGGCGCTGCGTGTGTACGCCCACGAAGACGACCGCGACCGCGTCGCCGAAATCGTGCTGCCCTGGATGCAAGGTCCGAGTAGCCAGCGGCTGGAATTCCAGATGCGCGTGCGGCGCGGGGACGGCGCGGTGCGCTGGATGCAGATCCGCGCGCAACGCGAACGTGGCGCCGATGGCACCGGCCGCGCGTTCGGCGTCATGCTGGACGTGACCGACGAGCATGAGGCCACCGAACGCCTGCGCGTGGCCAACGAGCGCACGTCGTTGGCACTGTCGGCGGTCGACATGGGAACGTGGTCGCACGACGTCGCCAGCGGACTCGACGACTGGGATGACCGGATGTTCCTCCTGCGCGGCATGGAGCCGGCCACGGCCGCTCCCAACAACGAGCAGCGCATTGCCCTGGTGCTGCCGGAGGACCGGCATGTCGCCGACAGGCAGGCAATGCCTTTCACGAGCAGCGCCAATCCGCTGGGCTATGAGTTTCGCATCCGTCGCGTCAACGATGGCGCCGTGCGCACACTGGCTTCGCGCTCGATCGCGCTGACCGATGCGCAGGGCCGCGTCACGCGCCGCATCGGCGTCAACTGGGACGTCACCGAGATGCGCGAGGTCGAGCGCATACAGCGCGAGCGGGAACTGGCACTGCGCGAAAGCCGCAGCAAGTCGGCCTTGTTCGCGCGCATCAGCCACGAGTTGCGCACGCCATTGAACGCCGTGCTCGGCTTCACCCAGTTGTTGCAGTCGGAAAACGCGCGGGCCACGGCGGCCGAACGCCAGCACCGTCTGCTGCAGATAGAGACAGCAGGCAAACGGCTGCTGACGCTTGTCGACAACGTGCTCGATCTGAGCGAGCGAGCCGAGGCCTTGAGCAAAGCGGGGCGAAAGTCACTGTCATTGGCTGAAGCGCTCGAGCCTGCCACGGCCGCCTTTGCCCCGGTGGCGCTGTCGCGCCGCGTGCGCATCGAGCTGGAGGATCTGTCGCCGCGGATCGTGGCCGACGAGCAGCGCCTGCAACAGTTGCTGGTGCAACTGCTGGGCAATGCCATCAAGTTCAGCCGGTCGCACGGCGTCGTCAGGCTGCGCTCGCGTGTCGTCGGGCGCGATGCCGTGCTGACGATCGAAGACAGCGGCCCGGGCATCGACGCCGAACGCGCGCGCCGGCTGTTCGAGCCCTTTGTCGGGCCGGACGGCTCGGCCGGCGCCGAGGTGCACAGCGTCGGCCTGGGTCTCGGCATCGGTCTGGCGATCGGCCAAACGCTGGCGCAGCGCATGGGCGGGCGCATCGAGCTGGCCAGCACCGGGCCGCAAGGCAGCGTGTTCGAGCTCTGGCTGCCACTGGCCGACATGCCGCCTACGGCGAGCGCATCGAGCAGCCGCACGCCGACTCTGCTCTACATCGAAGACAACGACGTCAACATGCTGATCGTGCGCGAGCTGTTGAAGCAGCGGCCGCGCGTGGCCTTTCATGGCGCTGTCGATGGCATCAGCGGCGTTCGGCTGGTGCGCGAGCAGCAACCGTCACTGGTGCTGATCGACATGCAGTTGCCCGACATCGACGGCACCGAGGTGCTGCGCCGCCTGCGTGCCGATCCGCTCACGGCTTCGATTCCGTGCATCGCGCTGTCGGCCAACGCCATGCCCGAAGACATGCAGAGCGCGCGTGCTGCCGGCTTCGATGACTACTGGACGAAGCCGATCGACCTGTCGGCGTTTCTCGGCGTCATCGACCGGCTGATGCCGACCGCTTGATGCTCAGGGCCTGACCGGCGTCAGCGGCGCGCACCCGTTCAACACCGCGATCAGGTTGTCGGCGGCCAGCGTGGCCATCTTCATCCGCGTGGCCTGCGTGGCGCTGGCGATGTGAGGCGTCAGCACGACGTTGGGCACGCCGAGCAGCGCCGGATGCACGGCGGGTTCGCCTTCGAAGACATCGAGCGCTGCCGCGGCAATGCGCTTGTCGGCCAGGGCCTGTGCCAGCGCAGCGTCGTCGACTACACCGCCGCGGGCGACGTTGGTCAGCGTTGCCGTGGATTTCATCTGCGACAGCTCGGCAGCGCCGATGGCATGGTGGCTCGTCTTCGAATACGGCACCACGATGATCAGATGATCGGCCTCGCGCAGCAGCGTGGCCTTGTCGACCCAGCGCGCGCCGAGCGGCACTTCGACGTCCGCGGCCAACCGCGACCGGTTGTGATAGATCACCTTCATATCGAAGCCGAGCGCGCCGCGCCGTGCGATCGCCTGGCCGATGCGGCCCATGCCGAGGATGCCGAGCGTGGCACCGTGCACATCGGCGCCGCAGAAGAAGTCGTGCGACCAGCGCTGCCACAGGCCGGCCCGCAGAAAGTGTTCGCTCTCGGTGATGCGCCGGGCCGCGGCCAGCATCAACGAAAAGCCGAAGTCGGCCGTGGTTTCGGTCAGCACATCGGGGGCGTTGGTCACGGTGATGCCGCGCGCAGTACAGGCCGCGACGTCGATGTTGTTGTAGCCCACCGCCATCGAGCAGACGGCTTTCAGATCGGGGCAGGCGGCGATCAGCGTGGCGTCGATCGGCTCGGTGGCGGCAACAAAGACACCCTGGTGGCCTTGCAGGCGGGCGATCAGCACGTCTCGCGGCCAGTCCACCGGTGCGTCATTGGTGGTGACGTCGAAGTGTTCGCGCAGACGTTCGACGATCTCAGGAAAGATCTGGCGCGCGATCAGAACCTTTGGCCGGATCACTTCTGCACCGCCGCCGGTACGGGTGCTGCCGGTGCTGCCTTGCGCAGCGGCTCCGGATGCCATCCCCAGACCAAGAGCAAGACAAAGAAACCCAGCACATAACCCACTGCCACATGCCAGCCGTGGCGCAGCCACTGGCCGACCGAGCGCGCTTCGGGAAAGAAGTTCGACAGCGCGACACCGGCCGACGAGCCGAACCAGATCATCGAGCCACCGAAGCCGACCGCGTAAGCCAGGAAGCCCCAGTCGTAACCACCTTGCTTCAACGCCAGCGCGGTCAGCGGAATGTTGTCGAACACCGCAGAGACAAAGCCCAGGCCAAGCGTCGTCGCCCATGACGCGAGCGGCAGCCGGTCCACCGGCATCATCGACGCGCAGAGCACGAGCGACAGCAGGAACACACTGCCCTTGACCGCGTCAGGGACCAGCCTCCAGTCGGGCTGGCGCCAGGCGGAAGTGGCAATGATGGCCAGCACCACCGCCACACCTATCACCGGCACATGGTCCAGCACCTGTGGCTGGCGCAGATTGAAGTACACATTGGCGCCGATCGCCGAGAGCAAGATCGCCGCCACGATGACCAGGCGCGCCCAATCGACCTTGATGCCGCGCGGTGCGTCACGGACGATTGGCTGGTAGGCGTGCTGCTGGCGCGCAGCAAAGAAGCCGAAGAACAGCAGCGCCGGTACGGCAGCAATGTAGGCCTCGAGCACCTGCATCGGTGAGCCACCGGCAATCCAGATCATCGTCGTCGTCGTGTCGCCGACCACGCTGCCGGCGCCGCCACCGTTGGACGCGGCGACGATGGCCGCCAGGTAGCCGATGTGCACGCGCTTCTTGAACACCGAACCGGCGACGGTGCCGCCGATCATCGCGGCGGCGATGTTGTCGAGAAAGCTCGACAACACGAAGACCAGCACCAGCAGCACGAAGGCGCCCTTCCAGTCGTCAGGCAGAAACTTCGGCAACAGCGCCGGCACATGGCTCTGCTCGAAGTGGTTCGACAGCAGCGCAAAGCCAACCAGCAATGCGAACAGGTTGGCGACGATCACCCACTCGTGGCCGAGGTGGGCGATCAGCCCCGGCACACCGGCGCCGGTGGCGAACGGCGAGAACAGCAGCTTGTAGAGCGTGATGACGACGAGGCCTGTGACCGCGATCTTCAGCACATGCTTGTGAAACAGCGCCACGCTGGCCAGTGTGCAGGCGAACAGAATGAAGTCGATCGGGATGCCGGCGATGGATGGCAATGCAGCGGCGGTGTTCACTCAGTCTCCTCGTTGGGTGTGTTCTTCGCGGGCGATTCTAGGCAGGCCTTGCGCTGCGCCATGCCGATCCATCGCCATTGCCGTGGCTCGGGCACGCCGTCGAGCGTGAGGCCACCGAATGCGCTGCGATGCAGGGCTTCGACCCGGTTGCCCACCGCCGCCACCATGCGCTTGACCTGGTGGTACTTGCCTTCAGTAAGCGTCAGGCGCAGGTGCGTCGGCGTCACGAGTTCCGCCGCCGCGGCACGCACTGGCATCGGATCGTCATCGAGCACAACGCCGCGCAGCAGTTGTTCGACTTGCTTCATCTCCATCGCGTGTTTGCACGTCACTTCATAGACCTTCGGCACGTGATGCTTGGGCGATGTGAGGCGGTGGATCAACGTCCCGTCGTCGGTGAGCAGCAAGAGACCGGTGGTGTCTTCGTCGAGCCGGCCGATCGTCTGCAGCCCGCGCTGGCGCAGCGGCGGCGGCAGCAACGTCAGCACGCTCGGATGATGTCGAGGTTTTTGCGAGCACTCGTAGCCGGCAGGCTTGTGCAGCAGCACGAGTGCGCTGGCGTGGTAAGCCCAGGCTTGGCCATCCACGTCGAAAGCCAGGCCATCGACGGCATCGACTTCACCGTCCTCGCCGACCACTTGGCCGTTGGCGCTGACAGCTTGCGCTTCGATCAGGCCCGCGCATACCCGCCGCGTGCCGAAGCCTTGCGAGAACAGCAGTTGTGACCAGCGCATCTAGCTGACAAAGCGGGTGAAGCCGGCCACTGGCTCGCGCTCGGTGACGAGCCGGTTCTCCGGCGCCGACTCATCCGCGTAGCCGAGCGACATGCCGCAGACCACCATTTCCCCTGCCGGCAAGGCGAGGTGCTCGGCGATGATCTTGTGAAAGCCGATGAAGGCCGCTTGCGGGCAGGTGTCGAGGCCACGACCGCGCGCCGCCGTCATCACGCTCTGCAGGAACATGCCGTAGTCGAGCCACGAGCCTTGGCGCAGGATGCGGTCGATGGTGAAGATCAGGCCCACCGGCGCGTCGAAAAAACTGTAGTTGCGGCCGTGCTGAGCATGCATGCGCGGCTTGTCGCCCTTGCCGATGCCGAGCAAGCCGTACAGGTCCCAGCCGATCTTGCGCCGCCGGTCGATGTACGGCGGCGCCCATTCGGTCGGGTAGTAGTCGTACTCGCCGACGTCAGCGCCGGTGGAGCCGGCCGCCGCATTGGCGTCGTGGGCGGCAAGGATCTTCTGCGATAGCGCGGTCTTGGCCTGGCCGGTCAGCACCGTCACCTTCCACGGTTGCGTGTTCACACCCGATGGCGCGCGCGAGGCGACCCCGAGGATGTCTTCGATAGTCTCCCGCGGCACGGCTGTGGGCAGAAACGCGCGCACCGAGCGGCGCGAGGTCATCGCGGCATCGACCGCTGCGGTGGTTTGTGGAGTGATGTTCATGCGACTTTCAGTTGTTGCCAGCATTGCCATGATTCAAAAGCGATCTGCAGCGTCCGCAGGTGGATGTCGACCGTGGTGTCGATGTCGCGCCCATAGCCGCCGGCCATGCTCACCGCGACCGGTATGCCGCGCTCGCGACAGGCCGCGAAGACGCGGCGGTCGCGCTCGGCCAATCCGTCTGCCGAAAGTTTGAGGCGGCCGAGGCGGTCGCCTTCGTGTGGGTCGGCGCCGGCAAGGTAGAAGACGAGGCCGGGCGTGCAACGGCGCCACAACGTCTCGAGCGCGCTGTCGAGAGCTTCGAGGTAGGCCTCGTCGGCGCATCCGTCGGGCAAGTCGACGTCGAGATCGCCAGGCTCCTTGCGGAACGGAAAGTTCCTCGCGCCATGCAGCGACAGCGTGAACACGGTGTCGTCATCGCGAAATATGCCTGCCGTACCGTTGCCCTGGTGAACATCGAGGTCGATCACCGCCACACGCAGCAGGCTGCGCTGCCGGCGATGCCATTCGGCCTGCATCAGGCGCGCAGCGACAGCGGCGTCGTTGAACACACAGTAGCCGCTGCCCTTGTCGGCCTGCGCATGGTGCGTGCCGCCAGCCAGGTTGGCCGCCACGCCTTCGCCGTCGATCAACGCCGCGCGAGCGGCGGAGATGGTGGCGCCCACGGAGCGCCGCGCCCGCTCGGCCATGCGCGGCGACCACGGAAAGCCGATCTCACGCTGCTCTGCGGCCGACAAGCTGCCGTGGGTAACGGCTTCGACATAGCGCGGTGTGTGCGCCAGTGCCAGCTCGCCGTCGGAGGCCGGCAGCGCCGGACCCATGCGCACACGGGGGCACTCCGCCACCAGCCGCGAACGCAGCTTTTCGTACTTCCCCATCGGGAAGGTATGGCCCGCGGGCAGCGGCAAGACGAAGTGGTCGGCGTAAAAGGCCTGCATGGCGGCGCAATTGTCACCGTTAGACAAAGCCGTCTAAATTGGTGCACCGCAGCAAAAAGTGCTTGCCATTTGCGGGTTGACCCCTATACTTCAGTTCATGTTGCAGTGCAGCAAACGAGTTCAAAAGTAGTTCCCACCCCACCCACTCTCTAAGGAAACCACCATCATGTTGACCGCTGAACAAGTCATGGCCGCTCAAAAAGCCAACGTCCAAACCCTCTTCGGCCTGACCGGCAAGGCCTTCGAAGGCGTCGAGAAGCTCGTCGAGCTGAACATGCAAGTCGCGAAGACCGCATTCGAAGAAGCCAGCAACGCCGCCACCGCCGCCCTGTCGGTGAAGGACGCGCAAGAGCTGATGAGCCTGCAAGCCAGCTTCCTGCAGCCGACCGCCGAAAAGGCCGCCGCCTACAGCCGCCACGTCTATGACATCACGGCAGCGACCAGCGCCGAAGTGACCAAGGCAGCTGAAAAGCAAGTGGCCGATGCCCAGAGCAAGTTTCTGAACCTGGTTGACAGCGCCTCCAAGAACGCCCCGGCCGGCACCGAGAACGCCGTTGCCTTGGTGCGCTCGGCCGTCGCCGCTGCCAACAACGCTTTCGAAAGCGTGCAGAAGGCTGCCAAGCAAGCTGCCGATGTGGCCGATGCCAACATCCAGGCGATGACCAACACGGCGGTCAAGGCTGCCCAGCAGACCACGACCCGCGGCAAGCGCGCGTAATCGAAGGGCCTGTGGCCCGGGTATTGCTTACTAGACCAACAAGCATCTGATGACGCACCGAATCTGAGCAAAGCCGGCGGCTCTCCCGCTGGCTGACCTCGACAAGTTGTCTCCTCGGTACCTGGTCTGACGGTACCTTTCACGGCCCGGTGGCAACACCGGGCCGCTTTCTTTTCCGCTAATGCGATTCCAGTATTAGCTTCGGACTTTTATGTTCTTCTCGAACATATAGAGCGTCCCTAGAGTCCGGGAATGGATTCGATTGCCATCCTCTCCGGCTTTGCTGTAGGCGCCATCGTCGGCATGACCGGCGTCGGCGGCGGCTCGCTGATGACGCCGCTGTTGATCGGGGTTTTCAAGCTGCATCCGGCGCTGGCGATCGGCACCGACCTGTGGTTCGCCGCGCTGACCAAGACCGGCGGCGCCGTGGCCCACGCCCGCCACGGCCATGTGGACTGGCGCATCACGCGGCTGCTGCTCGCCGGCAGCCTGCCCGCCGCGCTGGCAACGATCGCCCTCATGCACTACACCGGCATCACCAAGGGCTGGGCCTCGGCGCTGACGTTTTCGCTCGGCATCGCGCTGCTGCTGACGGCCGTCGTGGTGGCGTTCAAGAAAACCTGGCAGTCGGTCGGCTTGCGGCTCGAACGTTGGCTGCCCGAGTCGCGCAAGGCGCCGTTGACGATCGCCAGCGGTGTCGTGCTCGGCGTGCTGGTCACGCTGTCGTCGATCGGCGCCGGCGCGTTGGGCGCGACGCTGATCCTTCTGCTCTACCCCCGCTTGGCCGCGCACCGCCTCGTCGGCACCGACATCGCCCACGCCGTCCCGCTGACGCTCGTCGCCGGTATCGGCCACGCGACGCTCGGCCACGTGGATTGGGCGCTGCTCGCCGCCCTGCTCGTCGGCTCGCTGCCCGGCATCTGGATCGGCGCGCAACTGACGCGGCGCATGCCCGAAGGCCTGGTGCGCGGGCTGCTCTGTGTTTCGCTGGTCACGGCCGGCGTCAAAGTGATCTGAATCTAAATCTGAACATGTACCAGTACACCGACTTCGACCGCCGCTTCGTGCATGCGCGCGCTGCGCAATTCCGCGACCAGTTGGAGCGCCACCTGCGCGGCCAGTTGCCCGACGACGACTTCAAGGCGCTGCGCCTGCAAAACGGCTGGTATGTGCAACGCCATGCGCCGATGCTGCGCGTGGCGATTCCGTATGGCGCGGTGTCGGCCGCCCAGATGCGCACGCTGGCGAAGATCGCGAAAGACTTCGATCGCGGCTACGCGCACTTCACGACGCGCCAGAACCTGCAATACAACTGGATCCCGCTGGCACGCGCTGCCGACGTGATGGACTTGCTGGCGGCGGTGGACATGCATGGCATCCAGACCAGCGGCAACTGCATCCGCAACATCACCAGCGATGCCTATGCCGGCGTCGCGCCCGACGAGATCGTCGATCCGCGGCCGTACTGCGAAATCCTGCGCCAGTGGAGCACGCTGCACCCCGAGTTCGCCTTCCTGCCGCGCAAGTTCAAGATCGCGGTCAGCGGCGCCAAGGAAGACCGCGCCGCGATCGGCTGGCATGACATCGGGCTGCAACTGCTGAAGAACGATGCAGGCGAGATTGGCTTCGCGGTTTATGTCGGCGGTGGCATGGGCCGCACGCCGGTCATCGGCACGCTGGCCAACGGCTTCGTGTCGTGGCAGCAGATCCTTGTCTTCATCGAGGCCGTCGTGCGCGTGTACAACCGCTACGGCCGACGCGACAACGCCTACAAGGCGCGCATCAAGATCCTCGTCAAGGCCGAGGGCGCGAAGTTCTTCGAGGCTGTGAACGCCGAGTTCGTGAACATTCTGGAACGGGATCGCGACGGCGCGGCACACATCGTCACGCAGGCTGAACTGGATCGCGTGTCGGCATCCTTCACCACACCGACTGGCGTGCACGCCGAAGTCGAGCCGAAAAACCTCGGCGACGAGTCCGTCGCTTTCGTGCGCTGGCTGGATCGCAACGTGCGCGCGCACCGTTTGAGCGGCTACCGTGCCGTCGTGCTCTCTCTCAAGCGCGCCGGGCAAGCGCCGGGCGATGCGACCGACGAACAGATGCACGCCGCCGCGGACCTGGCCGACCGCTTCAGTCACGGCGAGCTGCGCGTCACCCACCAGCAGAACCTGGTGTTGCCTTGGGTCAAGGCCAGCGAGCTGTTCGCGCTCTGGCAAGCAGCCAAGGCGTCGAGC
>JANOEG010000136.1:0-7296 GCA_031413095.1 Burkholderiales bacterium
GGCGCGACGTTGTTTTTCTGCACTTCATTGCTGCCGCCGTATATCGCCGTCTTGCGGTAGTAGAAGTAGGTCGATGCCAGCGGCGCGAAATGCGCCGCGCCGACGTGGTCGCCTTGCCATCCGGCCTCCATCGCTTCACGGATGAACGGCAGCGCAAACGGCCCGGCGGCGAGCATCATCAACTCGGTGTAGCGTTGCTGGATTTCGCTGCCGCGGATCTTCAACAGGCCGGCAACGTCGAGCGACTGCTTGCCGCTCTTTTCGGCGGACAGCACGCGCAGCACCATCATCTCGAGGGCCACGATGTCGACTTCGAGCAGCGCGATCTGATCGCGAAAGCGCAGGTCGCTCCACAGGCCTTCGGCCTTGGCGATGCGCTTCAAGCGCTCCAGCTCGCGCTTGGCGCGATTCACGTCGGCGATGTTCGTGCGCTCGTGGCTCAGCAGGTGCTTGGCATAGGTCCAGCCCTTGTTCTCTTCGCCGATGAGTTGATCGGCCGGTACTTCGACGTTGTCAAACCAGACCTCGTTGACCTCCTGGCTGCCGTCGAGCATGGCGATCGGCCGCACCGACACGCCCGGCGTTTTCATGTCGATCAGCAAGAACGAAATACCGGTCTGCGGCTTGCCTTCGTTGCTCGTGCGGACGAGGCAGAAGATCCACTCGCCGTACTGGCCGAGCGTGGTCCAGGTCTTCTGGCCGTTGACGACGAAGTAGTCGCCACGCCGCGCGGCCTTGCACTTCAGCGACGCCAGGTCGGAGCCCGAGCCCGGTTCGCTGTAGCCCTGGCTCCACCAGACTTCGCCGCTGGCGATGCCCGGCAGGAAGAGCTGCTGTTGCGCTGGCGTGCCGAAGGCCATGATCACCGGCGCCACCATCACCGGCCCGAACGGCACGACGCGCGGCGCACCGGCCAGCGCGCATTCCTCTTCGAACAGGTGGCGCTGCACCGCATTCCAGCCAGGGCCGCCATGCTCCTTCGGCCAGCCCCAGCCGAGCCAGCCTTTGGCGCCGAGGATCTTCGCCCAGCGCTGGTGATCCTCGCGCGAAAGGTGCAGCGCGTTGTGCACCTTGTGGCTGATGTCCTTGGGCAGGCTCGCGGCCACCCATTCGCGCACGCTGTGCCGGAACGCGGTTTCTTCGGCGGTGAAGCTCAGGTCCATGTCCAGTCCCCGTGTGATGCGGCGTTTTAGCACGCCCGTTTCACCGCGGCACGTCACCGCGGCGACAACCCATAATCGATTGCACCGATGGCCGCCGCTGCTTCCGCTCCCGACTACCGCGTCACGATCGCCGCACTGTCGGTGGGCCAGATCGTCTGCTGGGCCGCGCTGTACTACGCCTTCACCGCCTTCGTGCTGCCGATGCAGCGCGAGTTCGGCTGGAGCGAGCCGTTGCTGATGGGCGCCTACACGCTCGGCCTCACCGTGGCGGCGGCCTTGAGTTTTGCTGTCGGGGCCGCCATCGACCGCGGCCACGGCCGTGCTGTCATGACGATCGGCCCGCTGTTGGGTGCCCTCGGCTTCGGCCTGTGGGCGCTGGCGTCGAGCGTTGCGCTGCTTTACGCGGCATGGGCGGTGCTCGGCGTGGCCATGGCGATGACGCTGTACGAGCCGGCCTTCACCATCGTCACGCGCTTGTACCCGGGACGCTACAAGGACGCGGTGACCGCGATCACGCTGGTCGGCGGCTTTGCCAGCACGCTGTGCTTTCCGTCGGTGGCGCTGCTGCAGGCGCAACTGGGCTGGCGGGGTGCGCTGTGGATCATCGCCGCGGTGCTCGTGGCCACGGCGCTCGTGCATGCGTGGGTTCTGGCCGGCGAGTCGATCGCGCCGGCGCCGCACGCAGACCAGGTCACTGCCGACGTGGCGCGGGACGCGACGCTGGATGAGGCCCTCGCCAGCCGCGCCTTCTGGGCGCTGACGTTGAACTTCGCCAGCTACACCTTCGTCGCCGGTGCGCTTTGGGCGCACATGGCACCGGCGCTGGCGGCCAAGGGCCTGTCCTCGGCCGACGCGCTGACCGTGCTGGTCTGCATCGGCCCGGCACAGGTCGGGGGGCGCCTGGTCTTTGCGCTGCTCGGCCGCCGATTCGATCTGCGCCATCTCGGCATGGCCACGCTGGCCGGCATGCCGGTGGGCTGCCTGCTGTTCGCGCTCGGCCAGAGCCTGGCGGCGCTGCTGCTGTTCGCGCTGCTGTTCGGCATGGCCAACGGCGTGTCGACGCTCGTGCGCGGCGGCCTGCTGCCCGACTACTTCGGTCGCGCCGCGCTCGGTCGCATCGGTGGCGCGATGTCGGGCATGGCGCAGTTCGCGCGCGCCTTTGCGCCGCTGGCGTCGGCGTGGCTGTTCGTGGGCCTGCCGAGCTACCGCGAATTGGTGCTGGCGATGGCGGGTATCGGCGCGTTGGGTTGGCTCGGCTTTGTTTTCGCGGGCCGGCCGCGGCGCTTGGTGCGCACATGACCGAACGCGTCGACCGCGCATTGACCGACGCGCAGGCCATGCGCAACGCCGACCGCGACTTGCTGTCGCTGGCACTGATGCACTCTCGCAACCGCACGCTGGCCTGGCTGACGCTGTTGGAGCGCTTGCCCGGCGCGTGCTGGCTCGCTGGCCGCGCCGGCTGGTGGCAGGAGCGCTGGATCGCGCGCAACGTGCAGCGCTCGCGCGGCGCGGCAGCCGATGCCACACGCGCGCCGCTGGCCTCGATCGAGCCGTTGGCCGATGGCTGGTGGGCCGAAGCCAGCCATGACTCGGGCGATGACGCTGGCCCGCCGCCCGATGCGCTGCGCGCCTACCTCGAAGCAACGCTCGAAGTCACGCTCGACCTGCTGGCGGCCACCGACAACAGCGACGACGAGCTGCATTGGTACCGCGCGGCGCTGTTCGAAGAGGATTCCGCCGTGCAGCGCTTCGCCGGATTGGCGCAGCAGCATCGCATCGATGTCAGGCGCCTGCTGCCGGAGCGGATGCTGCGCGCGGTGCGGGCGCCGCTTTGGTTTGCCGCGCAGCGCTGGATGCTCGGCTCGGCGCGCGGTGGTTTTGTGCCGTCGGTCGAGCAGTGGGCGCATGAAGAGCCGGTGCCCGAGTTCGAGATCGATGCACAGCCCGTCACGTGGCAGCAGTTCGCCGAGTTCGTCGAAGACGGTGGTTATGACGATGTTCGTTGGTGGAGCGAGGAGGGTGCGCACTGGCTGCAAGCCGATGCGCGCCGCACGCCGCGCGACGTCGAGCAATTGCGCCACGGCGTGTTGCTGCAGCGCTTCGGCCAGCTCGTGCGCGCACCGGCCGCGGAGGCTGCGTCGATGCTCAGCTGGTACGAGGCGCAGGCCTGGTGTGCCTGGGCGGGGCGGCGCCTGCCGACGGAAGTCGAGTGGGAACTTGCGGCCAGTGTTGGCGCGTCACGTGGCGTGAGCTGGGGCGATGTGCCCGAGTGGACCGCCGGTCGCGCGCGGTCCTGGCCCGATGGGCCAGCGATCGACGATGCCGGTTTGCGTGTACAGCGCGGAGTGGCCTGGTTCGAACCGCGCCGCCTGGCGCATGCCAAGGCGCGGCGCTTCATGGCACCGCAGCGCGACGACGGCTTTGCCGGCTTTCGCTCGTGTGCGCTGTGAAAGGCTAGGCCGGAATGGAGCTCAGCTCCCACACCCACGCCGGCGGCACGTTGCGCCAGACCGCCTCGAGACGTCGCCAGCGCAGTGATGTGCCAAGACGCAGGTCGAACGGCACGCGCGGCAGGTAGGTGTACTGCACCAAGCGGTGTGCCGGGTGCGTCAGCAGAAAACGCTCGATGGCCAGGCTGCTGCGCAGCCGCAGGCGCGGTGGCAGCGAGCGAAACGGCAGCGATGAGACCAGCGCCGTGTGGCCCGGGTGGTTCATGTCGCGCAGCACTTCGTGGGCTGCGGCGGTGCAGACCTCGATGCGCGGAAAGCGCTGGCGCAGATGGGTGGCCAGCTCGCTTTCCATTTCCACGGCCAGGGTCGGCACGTCTGGATGCTGTTCGCAAAGCGCTGCCGTGATGGCGCCTGTGCCAGCGCCGAGTTCGATCAGGCGCTGTGCTCCGGCGGCGGCGCGCGCCATCGCATCGGCGAGGTGGCGCGACGACGGCAAGACCGCGCCGACCGTGCTCGGCCGGGCCAAGGCGATGGCCATGAACGCGCTCGCGCGGATCATGGGTAATACACCGCCGAAGGCGCGGCGATCGAGCGATGACGAGGGTTGCAATGGTTGACCATGTGTGTTCAGGGCTGGATGTCGGCCACACCATTGGCAGCGCGTGGAACGAAGTTGCGCAACGAGCAGTACTCTCTCAGTCGGCCTTGGCGCCGGTGGCTTTGACAATACCTTCGTACTTTGCGTGTTCCGTACGCACGAACTGCGCAAAGGCGTCCGCTGTCGACGGCGCCGGCTCGGCCATCAGCGTCGCCAAACGCGCTTTCACATCAGCGGCGTTGAGAGCGTCGACAAAGGCCCTGTTCAACCGCGCGGTAATGTCGGCAGGCAACTTCGCCGGGCCGAAGAGGCCGAACCAGGTGTGGATGTCGAAGCGAGACAAGCCGAGATCGGCGCCGCTCTCGGCCATCGTCGGCACGTCGGGCATCGCGCTCGAGCGCTTGGCGGTGGTCACCGCGAGCGCTTTCAACCGGCCGCTCTTGATGTTGGCCGAAGCCGCAGCCAGGTTGTCGAAATTCAGATCGACCTGGCCCGACAGCAGGCCCATCTGTGCGCCCGGCCCGCCGCCGTACGGGATGTGGACCATGAACACGCCCGCCTGCGCCTTGTACAGCTCGCCAGCCAGGTGGCCCGCACTGCCGTTGCCACCTGAGCCGTAGTTGATCTTCGCCGGGTTCTTCTTCAGGTAGCCGACGAGGTCGCGCACGCTGTTGATGCCCAATCGTTGCGCCGCCTCCGCATTCATCACCAGCACGTTGGGCACTTGCGCGACGAGTGTGATCGGCGTGAAGTCGGCCAGGGCGCTGTACGGCATCTTGCTGTACAGCCACGGGTTGATGGCGTGCGTGGCCACGGCTCCCATGACGATCGTCGTGCCATCGGGCGCCGCTTTTGCCGCAGCATCGGCGCCGATGTTGCCGCCGGCGCCCGCACGGTTGTCGACGATCACGGTACCCAACGTGTCCTTGACCTTGTCGGCCAAGGCCCGCGCGGCGACGTCGAGCGGGCCGCCGGGCGGGTAGGGCACGATGAGGCGGATCGGTTTGCCCGACGGCTGCGCCAACGCAAGCCGCGTTGACGATGCGGTCGTCAGGGCGACGGAAGCGAGCAGGGCGTGACGGCGGCGCATGCGGTGGGTCTCTGGGGCGGGTAGGGCGCCAGTCTAATGTTCTTGTGGGTCGCCTCCCTGTCCGCGCGCTGCGCAGCATCGAGCGTGCGGCCGCTGCGATCGTCGGCTGAACGCAGCGGCCGGTCAGCCGAGCTCGCCGCGTCGTGGCAAATCGGCGCCGCGCCGTGAGCAGGTGATCGCCGCGGCGCGTGTCGCGAAACCGAGCATGTCGCCCAATGACTCTGCGTTGAGCGCGGCCACGCCGTCGATCGACAGCTGCCCACGTTCGGCCAGCCAGGTCAGCAGCGCTGCCTGGAAGGTGTCGCCAGCGCCGACGGTATCGACCACGTTCACTGCGACCGGCAGCGCGTGCGCCGATGCGGCGGCGCCGAATGCCAGCGAGCCTTCGCCGCCGCGTGTGACGACAACCAGGCGCGGCCCCTGGGCCAGCCAGGAGGCTGCCAGCTCATCGAGTGCCCGATCGGGAAAGAGCAGGCCGATGTCTTCTTCACTGACTTTCAGCAGGTGCGTGCGCGGCAGCATCCACGCCAGTGCATCGCGCCAGCGTTGCAGGGACGGCTCCACAGTCAAGCGCACGTTGGGGTCGTAGGAGATCAGGGCGCGGCGGCACTCGCGCTCGATCAATGCGCGCTGGGTGGCGGCCACCGGCTCGACGACCATCGTGTACGAGCCGAAGTGCAGGGCGCGCTCCGCCACCGGCACGCGCAGCAGCACCGACGCATCGAGCTGACGGTCGGCGCCGCGTTCGCCGTAGAAGTCGTAGGCCGGCACGCCGCGCGCGTCGAGGCCAATGACGCAGATCGAGGTCGGTGCATCGGTGCGCTGCACGCACGACGTGTCGATGCCTTCGTCGGCCAGCGAGCGCATCAGCCGCTCGCCGAGAAAGCCGTTCCCCACCGCGCCGCAGAAGGCCACCGGTTGCGCCAGCCGCGCCAGGCCCAGTGCCACGTTGTAGGGCGAGCCGCCTATGCGCGCATCGAGCTGGCTGCCGGTGGCGGTGGCGCCGGCGTCGAACACATCCATCAGCGCTTCGCCGCAGACCACGATCATTTTTCTTCCTTTCTTGGCTTCAGGCGCAAGGGTGCCGGCAAGGGCTGTTACCAGCCACCGGGTTTTCCATTAATCAATCAACTTGATTTATTAAACCACATCGCCGAAGATTCATTCACCGCGCCGATCGAGCCGGCCCGAACTACCGCACGACCCAACAGGAGACACCTCATGATGAAGCGCTTTGCCCTGAATACTTTCGCTCTGGCCGCCTCCGTGGCCGCCGCACCCGCACTGGCCCAGAGCCAGCCGGTGATCGGCCTGATCACCAAGACCGAATCCAACGCCTTCTTCGTCAAGATGAAGGAGGGCGCCGCCGAGGCCGCCGCCAAGGCCAAGGGCGCGAAGCTGCTCACTGGCGCCGGCAAGACCGACGGCGACAACGCCGGCCAGGTGACGGCAATGGAGAACATGATTGCCGCCGGCGCCAAGACGATCCTGATCACGCCCAGCGACGCGAAGGCGATCCTGCCGAGCATCAAGAAGGCGCGCGACAAGGGCGTGCTGGTGATCGCGCTCGACAGCCCGACCGACCCGACCGAGGGCACCGATGCGCTGTTCGCCACCGACAACTACAAGGCCGGTGTGTTGATCGGTCAGTACGCCAAGGCCGCGCTTGGCGGCAAGCCGGCCAAGATCGTGACGCTCGATCTGTTCCCGGGCCACCCGGTCGGGGCACAGCGCCACAACGGCTTCCTCAAGGGCATGGGCCTGGCGGCGCCGGACGCGAAGAGCAACGACCTTGGCAAGGATGCATCGGTGGCCTGCATGGCCGACAGTTTCGGCGACACGGCGAAAGGCCAGACCGGGATGGAGAACTGCCTTCAGAAGGCGCCCGACGTGAACGTGGTCTACACGATCAATGAGCCCGCCGCCCTCGGCGCCTACAACGCGCTGAAGAAGGCCGGCAAGGACAAGAGCGTGATCATCGTCAGCGTCGATGGC
>JANOEG010000137.1:0-8378 GCA_031413095.1 Burkholderiales bacterium
CAAGAAACCAAGACGACCGTTTGCCAGGTCGAGAAGGCAGCTTGATATGGCCCGCATGAAATTCATCTGCGACGCCGAGCGTTGCATCGAGTGCAACGGCTGCGTCACCGCCTGCAAGGCCGAGCACGATGTGCCCTGGGGCGTCAACCGCCGCCGCGTGGTGACGCTCAACGACGGCGTGCCCGGCGAGCGCAGCATCAGCGTGGCCTGCATGCATTGCAGCGATGCGCCGTGCATGGCCGTCTGCCCGGTCGATTGTTTCTACCGCACCGACGAAGGCGTGGTGCTGCACGACAAGGACGTCTGCATCGGCTGCGGCTACTGCTCGTACGCCTGCCCGTTCGGCGCACCGCAGTTCCCGACCAACGGCGCCTTCGGCCTGCGCGGCAAGATGGACAAGTGCACCTTCTGCGCCGGCGGCCCCGAGGCCAACGGCTCGCAGGCCGAGTGGGAGAAGTACGGCCGCAACCGCTTGGCCGAAGGCAAGCTGCCGGCTTGCGCCGAGATGTGCTCGACCAAGGCCCTGCTCGGCGGTGATGGCGACGTCGTGGCAGACATCTTCCGCACCCGCGTCATGCAGCGTGGCAAGGGCAGCGAGGTCTGGGGCTGGGGCACCGCCTACGGCAAGCCGACGGGGACCAAGTCATGACGATGCGCGGCACCATTGCCTTGTTGATGGCCTCGGTGGCCGCGATCGCGCTCTCGGGCTGCGGAGAAAAGGCGCAGACCGCGGGTGCCGCGAAGAGGACCGATGCCAAGCCCTGGGAGGGCGGGCAGGCGGCCTACACGGCCGATGGCTGGAAGGCGGGTGACAAGGCGGCATGGGAAGCGCAGTTGAAGACGCGCACCGAGCGCGGCCAGAACGAGTACCCTCGCACCGGGTCAGCCAAGAAGTGAGCCGGCGCGGCGAGGCAAGGAGCGTCATGAGGAGCTGGTTGAAATCGATGCTTTGCGCGCTGGCGATGGCGGCACCGGTCTTTGCGCAGACGCCGCCGAGCGCACCGGCTGCCAAGCCGCCGGCCGCGGCCAGCGACGACCTGGTTTCGGGCGAAACCAAGCCCAGCGAAACCAATGCCGAGCGCAGCAAGAGCCAGCCCGGCAACAACGCGCCGTTCTGGCGCGGCGTCAAGAACTCGGGCACGCAGCCGGGCATCAGCAACTTGCCTGGCGCCGAGCAGGGTGTCCTGATCCAGTCCTTCGTCGAGTACCCCGGCTCGGCGTTCACCACAGCCGGCGAAGCGTGGCGGCAGGTGCGCAACAAGCTCATCATCCCGTACGGTGCTGCGTTGCTGGGCCTCATGCTGCTGGCCATCGCGATCTTCTATTGGCGCAAGGGCAGCCTCGGCGGCCACAGCGCCGACACCGGCCGCAAGATCGAGCGCTTCACGCCTTTCGAGCGTGCGGCGCATTGGACCAACGCGATCACGTTCGTCGTGCTCGCGGTGTCGGGCGTGGTGATGGCCTTCGGCAAATTCTTCCTGCTGCCGGTGATCGGCTCGTCGCTGTTCGGTTGGCTGACCTATGCGCTGAAGACGGCGCACAACTTTGCCGGCCCGGTGTTCGCGGTGTCGCTGGTCGTCGTGATCGCCACCTTCATCAAAGACAACTTCCCGCAGCGCGGCGACCTCGATTGGGTGAAGAAGGGCGGCGGCATGTTCGGCGGCCACGAGGTGCCTTCGCACCGTTTCAACGCCGGTGAGAAGGGCTTGTTCTGGGTCGGTGTGTTCATGCTCGGCCTGGCCGTCGTCGCGTCGGGCCTGTTCCTCGACAAGCTGGTGCCGGGTTTCGTCTTCACCCGCGGCGAAATGCAGATCGCGCACATGGTGCACGCCGTGGCGGCGATCGCCATGATGGCGGCCTTCCTCGGGCACATCTACATGGGCACGCTCGGCATGAAGGGTGCCTTCAGCGCGATGCGCACGGGCTACGTCGATGAAGCCTGGGCGCGCGAGCACCACGAGTACTGGGCCGACGACGTCCGCGCCGGCAAGATCCCCGCACAGCGCTCGGCGCAGCCAACGCCGCCGCTGGCCAAGCAAATTTGAATCTCACGGAGTTCGCACGATGAAGCGCCTTGCCCTCGTCATCGCTTGTGCTCTCGGCAGCGGCGTGGCATTCGCCAAGATGCCTCCGCTGTCCGACGACGCCAAGGCCAAGGCCGCGGAAGCGGCAGCCAAATCGGCGTGGACCGACAAGGTTGGCGCCTACCAGCTCTGCCAATCGATGGACCGCGTCGCCGCCAAGTACCAGGCCGATGCGAAGAAGGCGGGCCGAGAGGTCAAGCCGGCGCTGGCCACACCACCTTGCAGCGACCCGGGGCAGTTCGCGCTGACCCCCGTGGCGGCCAAACCGATCGAAGCCGCCGGCGCCCACTCGCCGCCCGGTACCGCGGTGTCGCCGCCCAACACCAAGGCGACCGCCACGGCTGCCAACCCAGCGCCCAAGGCCACGGCAAAGCCCTGAGCGGGGTGGCGCGTGGCGCTGCGGTCTAGACTCTGCGCTTGTCGATCATGTTGCCGCTGCCCCAAGACCGTCGCCTAGCGTTGCCTCACCTCACGCGCGCAGCCGCGCCGTTGACGCGCGAGGTCGAAGTCCTCGACGAGTTCGGCCAGCGCCGCACGGTGCAGATTCCGGCCGAGCGGCCGTTGACGCTGTATGTCGACAAGCGCGAACTCGTCACGTTGATGACGCTCGGCGCCGCGCCGGAGTTGCTCGCGCTCGGCTACCTGCGCAACCAACAACTGATCGCCACACTCGACGAAATCGACTCGGTCACGGTCGATTGGGACGTCGGCGCTGCGGCCGTGAAAACGCGTGGCGGCAACATGGATTTCGAAGCCCGCACAGCGCACCGCATCGTCACCACCGGCTGCGGCCAGGGCACGATGTTCGGCAGCCTGATGGAGCAGATCGACAGCGTCACACTGCCACCGGCATCTGCCGCGCGCATCCGCCAGTCGACGCTGCACGCGCTCAACGACGCCATGCGCAAGATCGACAGCGTGCACCGCCGTGCCGGCTCGGTGCACGGGTGCGCCCTGTTTCGCGGCAGCGAAATGCTGACCTTCGTCGAAGACGTCGGCCGCCACAACGCCATCGACACCATCGCCGGCTGGATGTGGATGCACGGCGACGCGCCGCTGGGCCAGGGCGGCGACAAGGTCTTCTACACGACCGGCCGCCTGACCAGCGAGATGGTGACCAAGGCGGCGCAGCTCGGCGTGCCGATCGTCATCTCGCGCAATGGCGTCACGCAGATGGGCTACGAGCTGGCCGACAAGCTCGGCATGACGCTGTTCGGCCGCGCCAGTCAGCGCCACTTCATCTGTTATTGCGGCTTCGACCGCTTCGACGCCGAGCCGGAGCCTGAGCGCCCGGCAGTGCGCGTGATCAGCAGCAGCTGAGCCGGGCCTAGCTGTGACGTTCCGATAGGTTGTTCATCCGTCCCTGATTTGGGAAGCTGGGGTTGTCGAGACGCCCTGGAACCTAAACAGGAGAACGGATGAACAGCCACAAGCATGCGAGATTGACGCCCAGAGGTCGAGCCCTGCTGATCAGCGGGGTCCTCGATGAGGGCTGGAGCGTGTCGGCGGCGAGCGAGGCTGCCGGGGTCAGCAAGCGCACGGGATTCAAGTGGCTGTCGCGCTTCAAGACCGAGGGTGCGGCTGGCCTGGTTGACCGTAGTTCGCGGCCGTTGCGATTGCCGCGGGCGATGACGAGTCAAGAGCAAAGCCAACTCGAAGTTCTGCGTCGCCAACGCTGGCCGCTGTGGTGCATCGCCGTGCAGGCTGGGCGCAGCATTGCCACAGTCAGCCACTGCATGAAGCGGTTGGGGTTGTCGCGTCTGAAGTCGCTGGAGCCACCGGTCCCCGTCGTGCGCTACGAGCGCGCCACTGCCGGCGAACTGTTGCACATCGATACCAAGAAGCTCGGCCGCATCGACGGCATAGGCCATTGCATCACCGGCGACCGAACCTCAACCCGCTATCGCGGCATCGGCTGGGAGATGGTGCACCCGGCCGTCGACGATCGCTCGCGCGTGTCCTTCGCCCAGTTACTGTCCGACGAGAAGGCAGTGAGCTGCGTGAAGTTCCTTCGCGAGGCGGTGGCCTACTACGCCAGCTTGGGTGTGCACATCCAGCGCGTCATGACCGACAACGGCAAGGGCTTCAAAAACGCCGTCAAGGCCGCCTGCGACGATCTCGGCATCCGCCACATCAAGACCCGACCTTACACACCCAAGACCAATGGCAAGGCTGAGCGCTTCGTGCAGACCAGCTTGCGCGAGTGGGCATACGCCAAGCCCTACGAAACCTCTGCTCAGCCAGAGGCGGCCTTGCAGCCCTTCCTCCATCGCTACAACTGGCATCGGCCACACTCCGCATTCAACCGCCAGTCGCCCATGAGCCGCATCCCCGCGGTGAGCAACCTCCTGGTACTCAACAGCTAGACACGTCGGCGACAGCGGTCGGCCACGTCGGCCACCTACAATTTGCGTCCTATGTCGATTTCCCCCATCCCCGAACTCGTTGCCGAACTGGCGGCCGGGCGCATGGTCGTGCTGGTCGATGAAGAAGACCGCGAGAACGAGGGCGATCTGGTGCTGGCCGCCGACCACGTCACGCCCGAGGCGATCAACTTCATGGCCAAGCATGGCCGCGGCCTGATCTGCCTGACGCTGACGCGTGAGCGCTGCGAGCGGCTGCGCCTGCAGAGCATGGCGCGCAGCAACGGCACCAAGTTCGGCACCGCGTTCACCGTCTCGATCGAAGCTGCGCAGGGCGTCACCACCGGCATCTCGGCGGCCGACCGGGCGCGCACGGTGCAGGCTGCCGTGGCGCGCGAGGCGCGGGCTGAAGACATCGTGCAGCCGGGCCACATCTTTCCGATTCAAGCGCAAGACGGTGGCGTGCTGATGCGCGCCGGGCACACCGAAGCCGGCTGCGATCTGGCCGCGATGGCCGGGCTCACGCCATCAGCCGTGATCTGCGAGGTGATGAAGGACGACGGCACGATGGCGCGCCTGCCGGACCTGCAAGTCTTCGCACGCGAGCATGGTCTGAAGATCGGCACGATCGCCGCGCTGATCCAGCACCGCAGCCACAACGAAACGCTGATCGAGCCGCTGGGGACGCGCGACTTGCGCACGCTGCAGGGCACCTTCCGCTGCACCGCCTTCCGCGACCGCATCGCAGGCGGGGTGCACCTGGGTCTTGCCGTTGGTCACTGGGACGAGAACGACGAGCTGCCTGTGCGTGTGCACGAGCCGCTGTCGGTGATGGACTTGCTCGACGCGCAGGGCAGTGCGCACTCGTGGCCGCTGCCGGCTGCGCTGGCTTCGTTGCAGAAGCAGGGTCGCGGCATCGCGGTGCTGCTCAACGCCGGCACCGATGTGCAAGCGATCGTCGGCCATCTCGTGCCGGAAGCCGTGCCGTCACGCACACCGGCGCGCAACATGGACTTGCGCACCTACGGCATCGGCGCGCAGATCCTGCGCCACCTCGGCGTGCGCCGCATGAAGCTGCTCGGGCACCCGCGCCGCATGCCGAGCATGACCGGCTACGGCCTCGAAGTCACAGGTTGGGTTGCTCCACCTTCAAAGGAATAAGGCACCATGCAAGACGCCGACACCGGAACAGCGCCCAAAGAAATCGACGGCGAGGGCCTGCACATCGGCATCGTCCGCGCGCGTTTCAACGATGCTGTCACGCGCAAGCTCGAAGAAGCCTGCCTGGCCGAGCTCGCCGTGCTCGGCGTCGCGGCCAAGCACATCAAGCGAGTGGACGTGCCCGGCGCGCTCGAAGTGCCGCTGGCCTTGAAGGTCATGGCCGACAGCGACGAGTTCGATGCGCTCGTTGCGCTCGGCTGCGTCATCCGTGGCGAGACCTATCACTTCGAACTCGTCGCCAACGAGAGCGGCGCCGGCGTGACGCGCGTCGCACTCGACCACCAGGTGCCGATCGCCAACGCCATCCTCACTGTCGACAACGAAGCGCAGGCCTGGGCACGCGCCGAAGACAAGGGCCGCGACGCGGCGCGCGTGGCGGTCGAGATGGCCAACCTGCTGGAAGACCTTTGAACGCGACCTCGACGAAAAAGCCGACAGCTGCCAAATCCCAGCGCCGCCGCTCGCGTGAGTTGGCGTTGCAAGGCCTGTACCAGTGGTTGATCGCTGGTGGCGATGCCGATGCTATCGACGCCCAATTGCGCGAGCACGAAGGCTATGCCAAGTGCGACAGCGTGCATTTCGATGCATTGCTGCGCGGCTCGATCGAACAGGCCGCGGTGCTCGATGCGGCACTGGCCAAGCATGTCGATCGCAAGACCACTGAGCTGTCGCCGGTCGAACATGGTGTGCTGATGATCGGTGCCTATGAGCTGGCGCATTGCCTGGACATTCCGTACAAGGTGGCGATCAACGAAGCCGTCGAGCTCGCCAAGTCCTTCGGTGGCACCGACGGCCACAAGTACGTCAATGGCGTGCTCGACAAGGTCGCGGCCGATCTGCGGCCCACGGAAGTGCAGGCCTCGCGCACGCTCGCATGAAGACTGCGTCGCGGCTCGACCACATCGAGCCCTTCTACGTGATGGAGTGCGCCAAGGCGGCAGACGAGATCGCGCGCAGCCCGCTGTGCGATCCGGCGCAGGGCGGCCGGCCGATGATCTACCTGAATATCGGTGAGCCCGATTTCACCGCCGCGCCGCTCGTTGTCGAAGCAGCGATGCGCTGCATGGCGCAAGGCCGCACGAAGTACACCCAAGCCACCGGTCTGCCTGAGCTGCGTGAAGACATCGCACGCTGGTATGCGCAGCGCTTTGGTCTGAACATCGCGCCCGAGCGCATTGTTGTCACGGCGGGCGCATCGGCGGCGCTGCAGCTCATCACTGCTGCGCTGGTCGATCAGGACGACGAAGTGCTGCTGCCCGACCCGAGCTATCCGTGCAACCGCCACTTCGTCGCCGCGGCGGGTGGCCGTGCGGTGCTGCTGCCGACTGGCCCCGAGCATCGCTACCAACTCGACGCCCAAGCAGTGTGCGCCGCCTGGAACGCGCGCACACGCGGCGTGTTGCTGGCTTCGCCGTCCAACCCCACCGGCACGTCGATCGCGCGTGACGAGATGCGCCGTATCGTCGAAGTGGTTCGCGAGCGCGGCGGCTTCACGCTGGTCGACGAGATCTACCTCGGCCTGTCGTATGACGAAGCCTTCGGCCACAGCGCGTTGGAACACGGCGACGATGTGATCGCCATCAACAGCTTTTCCAAGTACTTCGGTATGACCGGCTGGCGACTGGGCTGGCTGGTGTTGCCGCCGGCGCTGGTGCCCGCCGTCGAGAAGCTGGCACAGAACCTCTACATCTGCGCCTCGTCGATCGCACAGCACGCTGCGCGCGCGTGTTTCGAAGCCGAGTCGCTGGCCGAGTACGAGCGCCGCCGCGCAGCGTTCCGTGAGCGCCGAGATTTCATCGTGCCGGCGCTCGAAAGCCTGGGCCTGCCGGTACCGGTGATGCCCGATGGTGCGTTCTATGCGTATGCCGACGTCAGCGCCTATTCGGCGAGCAGTTGGGACTTCTGCTTCGACCTGATGCGCCGCGCCCAGGTGGCGCTGACGCCGGGGCGTGACTTCGGCCCCGCGGCCGGCGAGCGCCATCTGCGCCTGTCGTTCGCCAGCTCGATGCCGCACTTGCAAGAGGCCGCGCAACGCCTGGAGCAAGCCCTGCGCGCCGGCTGAGCCGGGTGTGCGCTATTGCGCACGCCGTGCCATCAACCGCAACAAAGCGTTAAGACAGAGTCGAATACGGCGATGTGTGCGGTATTTCTGCCAGCGGGCCGGCGAGGCGGCCGATAAGCTGCCGATTCGACATGACGCCTTCCCTGCCTGGCCCCTCTGTGAACGCTGTGCCATCGAATGCGGACGACGCTGGCAACGACGCCAGCTTTGCCGCCACGATGGTCGAAGAGCTCTTCGTTGAAGCCGAAGAGGGCGACAGCGTGCCGGCGGTCGACACCGGCGACGAAGCGCTGCAGATGCTGCCGACGCTGTCGCACGTCGGCCGCTACTTGCTCAAGCATCAGCTCGGCAGTGGCGGCCTCGGTGCCGTGTACGCCGCCCTCGATCCACTGTTGTCGCGGCAGGTCGCCGTGAAGATGCTGCACGTTGCCGAACTCGACATGGCCGAACGCGGCGTGCTCGAGTCGCAACTGCTCGCCGAAGCCCGCGCCGCGGCTGGCTTGGCGCACCCCAACATCGTGACGATGTACGACGCGGGCCTCGCGTCCGAGGGCGTTTACATCGCCATGGAGCGCTTGCAGGGCAAGGACGTGCGCCAGTTGCTGGCCGATGGCTGGCGGCCAGACATGGTGCAGGCCGCGCGCATCG
>JANOEG010000138.1:0-4005 GCA_031413095.1 Burkholderiales bacterium
CTCTTGATCTCCAGGCCCGAGTCGGTCTTGAAACCCTTGACCAGCTTGTCGGCCGGCTGGTTGAAGCCGTTGTCGGCCGTCGGCTGGCTGAACAGCTCACTGAATTTCTTCGACAGGTTCGTGATCTCGATGCGGTCTTGCGGCCGCTTCGGGCCAGCGAGCGACGGCACGACGGTTGACAGGTCGAGCTTGACCACGCTGGTGAAGTCGATCTCGCCGGCCATCGGCACGCCGAACATGCCCTGCGCCTTGAAGTAGGCCTCGAAGTTGTTGATCTCGTCTTTCGTGCGGCCGGTGCCTTTGAAGTACTCGACGGTGCGCTCGTCCACCGGGAAGAAGCCCATCGTCGCGCCGTACTCGGGCGCCATGTTGGCGATCGTCGCGCGGTCGGGCAGGGCGAGCGTCTTGGTGCCCGGGCCGAAGAACTCGACGAACTTGCCGACCACCTTGTGCTTGCGCAGGATCTCGGTGACGGTCAGCACGAGGTCGGTGGCGGTGACGCCTTCGCGCAGCTTGCCGGTCAGCTCGAAGCCGACCACGTCCGGCGTCAGGAAGTACACCGGCTGGCCCAACATGCCGGCTTCGGCCTCGATGCCGCCGACGCCCCAGGCCACCACGCCGATGCCGTTGATCATCGTCGTGTGGCTGTCGGTGCCGACCAGCGAGTCGGGATACATCACGCCGTCTTTGCTCTTGTGCACGCCGCGCGCCAGGTACTCGAGGTTCACTTGGTGGACGATGCCGAAGCCCGGCGGCACGACGCCAAAGGTGTCGAAGGCTTGCATGCCCCACTTCATGAATTCATAGCGCTCCTGGTTGCGCTCGAACTCGAGCTTCATGTTCAGGTCCAGCGCCTTCTTGTCGCCGTAGTGATCGATCATCACGCTGTGATCGACGACGAGGTCGACCGGCACCAGCGGCTCGATCGTCTTCGGGTTCTTGCCCAGGCTTTGGGCCACGTTGCGCATCGCCGCCAGGTCGGCCAGCAGCGGCACGCCGGTGAAGTCCTGCAGCACGACGCGGGCGACGACAAACGGGATCTCGTCGCTGCGGTCGGCATTGGGTTTCCAGTTGGCGACCTGCTTCACATGCTCGGCCGTGACCTTCTTGCCGTCGCAGTTGCGCAGCACGCTCTCGAGCACGATGCGCATCGAAATCGGCATGCGCTTGACGTTGGGGAACTGCTTGGCGAGTTCGGGCAGCGAGAAGTAGGTGCTCTTCTTGCCGAGCGGCTTTTGGGTGGAGGCGAAAGCATGTGTCATGGTGCGTCGATGTTGGGTTAGGAAGCTTTCGGGACGATGACTTTGAGTCCCTTGAAATAGTCGCGGAAAAAGCCCGCGTCACGGGTGATGAGGCCGGTGCATTGAAGCAAGGCGTGTGCCCCGATCAGGAAGTCTGGTACCGAGCGGGGCACGGCGTTCGGCTCCTTGCTGGTGCGCAGCCGTTCCTTGTAGCGGCGCTGCATCTCCCCCGCACGTACGGCGGCGCGCAGTTCGAGAGCCATGAAGCCGATGCCCGATTCGTCGAGCGCGTCGAGCAGGATCGATCCACTGCCCAGGCCGGCCACCACTTCGCTGATCACCACGTCGCAGGCGACGACAGGCCCGTGAGTGAGCGCCTTGCGAACGGCTTCCTCGGCCGACGCCGCGCGCGCGTCTTCGCCGATCAGATCGATCAGCACCGAGCTGTCGATCGCGATCACCTCCCGGCCTTGAGAGCGGGCTTGGACCTGACTCGGACCTTGACCTTGTCGTCGGGCGGCGGGTACGGGTCACCCGGCGCGCGGCCACGCAACTCCCGCATCACGTCGTCGGTGGTCATGCCAGGGGGCAGCTTGACGAGGCCGCGCAGGCGCGACAGGGCATCCTTCACATCCTTGCGCAGAATGATGCGGCCGCCCTCGATTTCGATTTTGAGCTTCATGCCCTTGGTCAGCCCCAGCGCATCGCGAGCCGCCTTGGGCAGGGTGATCTGGCCGCGCTCGGCCACTGTGGCTTCCATCTCAGATGCTCCGTCTGAACGATTCAGTATGCATAGATTTTACATACTTTCCGATCCACGCTGAAGTGGAATCAGGGTGTTCCAGCAGGCGAAATGGGAGCCGTGCGCCTAAGCTGCGCCACCCCGTTTTCATCGTCCGGAGCGCCACCATGAGTCTGTCCCGCCGCTCGCTAGTCTGCGCCAGTGCCTCGATCCTGGGCGCGCCGCTCGTGCTGCGGGCCCAGGATCGCTTCCCGAGCAAGCCGATCACGCTGATCTGCCCCTGGCCGCCGGGCGGCTCCAGCGACGCGGTGGTGCGCGCCTTCGGCGAGAGCGCCTCGCGTGTGCTGGGCGTGCCGGTGATCACCGAGAACCGCGCGGGTGTGGGCGGCACGCTCGGCGCCACGGCGATGGTCACGACCAAGCCGGATGGCTACACGGTGACGCAGTTGCCGTTGGGCATCTACCGCCTGCCGCACATGCAGAAGATGGCGTTCGACCCGGTGGCCGACCTGACGCACATCGTCTGCCTCACCGGCTACACCTTCGGCATTGCAGCCACCATCGACGCACCGTTCAAGACCTTGAAGGAGATGGTCGAGTGGGGCCGCGCCAACCCGGGCAAGCTGACCTACGGCCACACCGGCACCGGCACCACGCCGCACCTGGCGTTCGAGGAGTTCGCCCTCAAGGCAGGGTTCAAGACGCAGGACGTGCCGTTCAAGGGCAGCGCCGAGATCATGCAGTCCATCCTCGGCGGGCACATCCCGGTGATGAGCGGCACGACCGAGTTCGCGCCGCACGTCCGCGCCGGCAAGCTGCGCCTGCTGGCCACGCTCGGCCGCGAGCGCAACAAGGCTTTTGCCGACGTGCCCACGGTCAAAGAGAGCGGCTGGGACACGATCAGTGAATCGCCGTTCGGCATCGGCGGCCCGAAGGGCATGGACCCTGCGGTGGTCAAGGTGCTGCACGACGCCTTCCGCAAGACGCTCGAGGACCCGAAGGTGCTCGAGACGCTGGACAAGTTCTACCAGCCGGTGATCTACATGGGCAGCGACGAGTACACCCGCTATGGGGCGCAGACTTTCGAGGCCGAGCGCGCCACGATCGAGCGCATGGGCCTGGCGAAGAAGTCGTGAGCGCTCAGCCCGGCTGCGGCAGGTAGCGCACCGACAGCACGCCGTCGATCGACCCCAGTTTCGACAGCACGTCGGGCTGCACTGCGCTGTCGACGTCCACCAGCGTGTAGGCCACCTCGCCGCGGCTCTTGTTGACCATGTTATGGATGTTCAGGCCGGCCTGCGCCATAGCGGTCGAGATCTGGCCCAGCATGTTGGGCACGTTGGCGTTGGCGATCGCCACGCGCCAAGGCGACTCGCGATGCATCGCCACCTCGGGAAAGTTGACCGAGCGCGCGACGTTGCCGTGCTCGAGGAAGTCGCGCAACTGGTCGACCACCATCAGCGCGCTGTTGTCCTCGGCCTCGCGCGTTGACGCGCCCAGGTGCGGCAGGGCGAGCACGCGCTCGTGCCCGTTGATCGCGGCGTGCGGGAAGTCGCACACGTACCCGCCCAGGTGGCGGCTCTCGAGCGCGGCCAGAATTGCCGTGTTGTCGGCCACGCCCTCGCGCGAGAAGTTCAGCAGCACCGCGCCGCTTTTCATCGTGCCGATGTTGTTCGCGTTCACCAGCCCGCGGGTGGCGTCCACCAGCGGAACATGCAACGTGACGAAGTGGCTGGCCTTCAACACCTCGGACACGCTGGTCGCGCGCTTGACCTGCGAGGGCAGGCTCCAGGCGGCGTCGATCGTGATGTCCGGGTCGTAGCCGAGCACGTTCATCCCCAGCTTGATCGCCGCGTCGGCGACCAGGCAGCCGATCTTGCCCAGGCCGACGATGCCCAGCGTGTGCCCCGCGAGCTCGAAGCCGGCAAAGGCCTTCTTGCCGTCCTCGACATGCGCATCCATTGCCGCGTCGTTGGGGTCGAGCGCCGCGACAAAACGCAGCGCGCCGGGCAGGTTGCGTGC
>JANOEG010000139.1:0-17740 GCA_031413095.1 Burkholderiales bacterium
GTCGTGCGCCCCGCGGCGCCTTTGCACAATGGCAATGAGCGCGTTGAGCAGGCCCACCACCCCCAGCAGCACCAGCCCCAGGCCGAGCGCGAGCGGCAGATCGCCCTTGCTGGTTTCGAGGGCGATCGTCGTCGTCATGACACGCGTCACACCGTCGATGTTGCCGCCGACGATCATCACCGCGCCGACTTCGCTGATGGCGCGGCCGAATGCCGTCATCAGCACCGTCACCAGGGCCAGGCGCTCGTGCAGCAGCAGCAGGCCGGCGGCGACGAGCGCTCGCGCGCCCATCGAGCGCAACTGCTCGCCGTTGCCCTGCCAGGCATCGGCGATGAGCTGGCGCGTCAGCGCGGCCACCACCGGCAGCACGAGCATCGTCTGCGCCACGATCATCGCCGTGGGCGTGAACAGGATGCCCAGCGAGCCGAGCGGCCCGGCGCGCGACAACAGCAAGTACACAACCAGCCCGACCACGACCGAGGGCAGTGCGAGCAGGGTATTGAGCAGCGCAATGACCACGCGCCGCCCGGCAAAACGGGCCACTGCGAGCCAGGCGCCGAGCGCCATGCCGAAGACCGAGGCGATCACACAGGCCGTGCCGCTGACGTAGAGCGACAGCGCAACCACGCGGCCCAGGCGCGCGTCGAAGTTCCACAGCAGGGCAAGCGCGGTCTGCGCTGCGTCGATGAAGCCGCCTCCCATGCGAGCGATTGTCTGGCCTGCGCCGCACCGTCCCGATATGCAGGACATTGCATAGGAAACCTAACGGCACGCGCCGCTGTGGCACAGTGCCTGCCGCCATGCCCCTCGTCACGCCCCTGCCCGCCGACCACAGCACCGAGATCGCCGAACTGGCGCGCTTCTTCGAAGGCACGCTCGGCTTTGCGCCGAACAGCGTGCTGACGATGATGCGCCGCCCGGCCCTCGCCCGCGCCTTCACCGAACTCAACCGCGCGGTGATGAGCAACGAAGGCCGCGTCACCAGCGAGCTGAAGCGGCTGGTCGGCCATGTGGCCAGCCGCGTCGCAGGCTGCCGCTATTGCGAAGCGCACACGATCCGCGCCGCGGCGCGCTTCGGTGCCGCCGAGGGCAGGGACGCGAAGCGGCTCGACGAGGTGTGGAGCTTTCGCAGCAGCGCGCTGTTCACGCCGGCCGAGCGCGCCGCACTTGAATTCGCGATGGCCGCGGCGGCATCGCCGGGTGCGGTCGATGCGGCCATCGGCGCCGAATTGCGCGCGCATTGGAACGACGGCGAGATCGTCGAGATCACCGGCGTGATCGCACTCTTCGGTTTTCTCAACCGCTGGAACGATGCGATGGCCACCGAGCTCGAAGCCCCGGCTGCCGCGGACGGACAACGCTGGCTCTCCAACCAAGGCTGGTCCGCTGGCAAACACCAAAAATAATGGCCCTCAAATCCACCATTTACAAAGCGCAACTGCAGATCGCCGACATGGACCGCGGCGTCTATGCCGACCATGCGCTGACGCTGGCGCTGCACCCGAGCGAAACCGAAGAACGATTGATGGTGCGCCTGCTCGCCTTCGCGTTGTTCGCGCCGAAGAACGACGAGCGCGGCACGCTGAACTTCGCGCGCGGCCTGTCAGACACCGACGAGCCCGATCTCTGGCAACACGACCTCTCGGGCCAGCTCGTGCACTGGATCGAAGTCGGCCACCCCGACGAGCGCCGCATGCAGCGCGCGGCATCGCGCGCCGAGCGGGCCACCTTCATCGCCTACTCGGCCAGCACGCCGCTGTGGTGGGCCGGCGTGAAGAACAAACTCACGCGGACCCCACGCCTGGCGGTATGGCAATTGCCGAGCGAGCAAAGCCAGGCCCTGGCAGCGCTGGCCAAACGCGCAATGCAACTGCAGATCAGTGTGCAGGACGGCAGCGTGTGGTTCAACGCGGCAGATGCCAATGTTGAAGTCACTCTGCAACCGCTCTTGTCTTCATGAAGCACTTCCTCCTTGCCGCCGCCCTCATGACCGCCAACCTCAACACCGCCGCACAAGCCCCTGCCGACGACCCCTACCTCTGGCTCGAAGAGGTGCAAGGCGAGAAAGCCTTGAGTTGGGTGCGCGAGCGCAATCGCGAGTCGCGAGCGGCGCTGGAAAAACACCCGCGCTTCGAGCCGATGCGCGCGCGCTTTCTCGAGATCCTCGACTCGAAGGAAAAGATTCCGAGCGTCACGCGCCGCGGCGACTTCTTCTACAACCTCTGGCAAGACGCGAAGAACCCGCGCGGCCTGTGGCGGCGCACCACGCTGGCCGAGTACCGCAAGCCGCAGCCAGCCTGGGAGACGGTGCTCGACCTCGACGCGCTCGGCGCCGCCGAAAAAGAGAACTGGGTCTGGAAAGGCGCCACCTGTTTTGGGCCGCCCTACACGCGCTGCGTGCTCAGCCTGTCGCGCGGCGGCGCCGATGCCGCGGTGCTGCGCGAGTTCGACACACAGGCCAAGCGCTTCATCGAGGCCAAGGACGGCGGCTTCGTAGTCGCCGAAGCCAAATCGTCCGTCGACTGGATCGACGAGAACACGGTCTACGTGACGAGCGACTTCGGCCCCGGTTCGATGACCGATTCCGGCTACCCGCGCATCGTCAAGCGCTGGCGACGCGGCACGCCGGTCGGCCAGGCCGCGACGGTGTTCGAAGCCGAAGTGAAGGACGTGGCGGCCATCGTCAGCGTGGACCGCACACCCGGCTTCGAGCGCACGCTGGTCGGCCGCGCCACCGATTTCTACAACAGCAAGCAGTGGCTGCTGCAGGGCGACAAGCAGGTCGCGCTCGACTACCCGAGCGATGCCAGCTTCGCCTTCTGGCGCGACCGCGTGCTGATCCAGTTGCGCAGCGACTGGAAACTCGGCGACAAGACGTGGCCGCGCGGCTCGCTGCTCGCCACCGGTGCCGACGCGTACCTGAAGGGAGAACGCAATTTCACCGCGCTCTTCACGCCGACGGCGACGCGCTCGCTCGAAGGCTTCACCGCCACGCACAGCCGCGTGCTGCTGTCGGTGCTCGACAACGTGGCCGGCCGCGTGCAGGAGTGGCAAACCGACGGTTCGAAGTGGACACCGCGCGAAGTCAACGCGCCCTTCCCCGGCACGCTCGGCGTGCAGTCGCTGCACGATCCCATGTTGGGCGCCAAGGACGCGCTGGCCGAGCAATACCTGCTCAGCTACGCCGATTTCCTGACGCCCGATTCGCTGATGCTGGGCGTCGCGGGTGTCGATGAGCGCGAAGCGCTGAAGTCGCGGCCGCGTTTCTTTGACAGCACCGGCATGCGTGTCGAGCAGCGCTTCGCGACATCGAAAGACGGCACCAAGGTGCCGTACTTTGTTGTCTGGCCGAAGGACGCCAAGGCCGACGGCGCCAACCCGACCCTGCTCTATGGCTACGGCGGCTTCGAGGTCTCACAGCAGCCGTTCTACTCGGGCGGCTTCGGCAGCGCCTGGTACAGCCAGGGCGGCGTGCTCGTGGTGGCCAACATCCGCGGCGGCGGCGAGTTCGGGCCGGCATGGCACCAGGCGGCCGTCGGCGCCAACAAACAGAAGAGCTACGACGATTTCATCGCCGTGGCGCAGGATCTCATCGACAGCAAGATCACGTCGGCAAGGCACCTCGGCATCGAAGGCGGCAGCAACGGCGGCCTGCTCGTCGGCGCGGTGATGCTGCAGGCGCCGCAGCTCTTCAACGCGGTGGTCTGCCAGGTGCCGCTGCTCGACATGCAGCGCTATCACAAGCTGCTGGCCGGCGCGAGCTGGATGGCCGAGTACGGCGACCCGGACAAGGCCGATGAGTGGGCGCACATCGCCAAGTACAGCCCGTACCAGAACCTGCGCAAGGACATGAAGCTGCCCAAGGCGCTCTTCACCACCAGCACCCGCGACGACCGCGTGCACCCCGGCCACGCGCGCAAGATGGCGGCGCGCATGGCCGAGCAGGGCCACGCCCTGCTGTACTACGAGAACATCGAAGGCGGCCACGGCGGCGCCGCCGACAACAAGCAGCGCGCCGACATGATGGCGCTGGAGTTCAGTTTCTTGTGGCAGCAGCTGGCGCGTTGAACGACCCACACGACATGGACATCCACCACAACACCGCCGCCTCGCGCTTCGAAGCCACCGTCGATGGCCAGCTCTGCGTCTGCCAGTACCGTGTCTTCGGCAAGGTGATGATGCTCACGCACACCGGCGTGCCGCAGGTGCTGCGCGGGCGCGGCATTGCCGCCGTGCTGGTGCAGGCCGCGCTCGACCATGCACGAGCCCAAGGTCTCAAGGTGCGACCTGATTGCAGCTATGCGGAGATCTACATGCAGCGCCACCCCGAAACCCTCGACCTGCTCAACCCATGACCGGCGCGATGGACCCGCGAGCCGCCGAGGTGTTGGACTTCTGGTTCGCCGGCAGCGCCTCGCCGCGTGGTGAATGGTTCCGCAAGGACGCCGGCTTCGACACGCTGATCGCCGAGCGTTTCGGCTCGCTCGTCGATCAGGCGCTGGCCGGCAGGCTGGCGGCCTGGGCGGAGGCAGCCCCCAGCGCGTTGGCGCAGGTGATCGTGCTCGACCAGTTCACGCGCAACATCTTCCGCGACACGCCGCGTGCGTTTGCCGGCGATGCGCTGGCGCTCGCCGCGGCGCAAACGATGGTGGCGCACGGCGATGACCTGGCGCTGCCGCCGCTGCACCGCGTCTTTGCCTACCTGCCGTTCGAGCATGCCGAAGACCCGGCCCAGCAGCACGAGTCACTGCGCCTGTTCGCAGCCTTGAGCGGCGCCGATGCGTCGCTGGCCACTTTTGAAGACTACGCGCACCGCCACGCCGAAGTCATCGACCGCTTCGGCCGCTTTCCGCACCGCAATGCGGTGCTCGGCCGCAACTCCACTGCCGAAGAACTGCAGTTCCTGCAGCAGCCGGGCTAGCGCTTCTAGCGGTCGGAGCCGGAAGTCTGTGTGGCTTCCTGCTCGCGCAGCTTCACGCACTCGGGGTGCGCGCTGACGGCAGGGTTCTGGCACTCGCGCTTGATGCACAGCAGCAGCGAGAAGAAATTGCGCTCGCCGCAGCGGGCACGCGGGTCGGTGGACTCGGCACCGATGGCCTTGACGGCGCGGCCCGCTGTGGCATCGGCCACGCGCGGCGCCGCAGGGTCGAGCGGGGCGACGCGCGGCAGCGGTGTGTCGAGTCCACGCACCGGCGCGGACGCAGCAGTGGACAGCGTGGCCGCAGAAGCCGCGTTGCGCGGCGCGCGCGCCGGCAACACCGACAGGATGGTTTCGGTGCCACCAGCGTCTGCCGGCCGCGCGGTGGCCGCCGGTGCACTCTCAGCAATGCCTGGCGCGGTCATCACCGTGGCGCTGGCCGCCGGTGCTGTGATGGCAGCCGGCGACGGCGCTGCCGCCGCGACAGGCGCCCGCTCGGCACGCGTCGGCGCCTCGCCGCGCGTGTACCACCACCAGGCCAGCACGTTGGCCACCATCAGCGCAGCGAGCACGGCCACCGAAGAGCGGCGCGGCAGCAGCGACGAGGACGGCGCCGGGGCGGCCGGCGCCGTCGCCTGCGCCGGCTGCGGCAGCGGTTCGGGCGCGGCCTCGACGCGCGGCATCAACACGGTGATCGAGCCGTCGCCCGACGGCGCCAGGTCGCCCGGCGAGGTCAGGATGTCCACCGTGTCGCGCGAAGCGATGCCGGGCACGGTGCGCTCGCGCGCGGCGCGGCCGGGCAATGTGATGCGGCCTTCGAGCACGTCGCGCAGCATGTGCACGCTCTGCGGCCGCTCGGGCGGCTTGATGGCCATCATCCAGTCGATCGTGGCCAGAAAATGCGGCGAGCAGTCTTCGAGGCCCAGCTCGCCCAGGTGCGGCTGGTCGTCATGCAGCGCCCGCGAGGCCGCCGGCACCGGCTCGCGGCCGGTGAGCAGGAAGTACATCGTGCCGCCGAGCGCGTACAGATCGGTCCACGGCCCCTGACGCATCGCGCTCTGGTCGGCGTACTGCTCGAGCGGCGCGAAGTGCGGCTTCATGATCGAGGTCAGCGCCTTCTGGTTGCCGCCCTCGATGACATGCCGCGCGGCGCCGAAGTCGAGGAGCACCGGCACGCTGTCGTCGCCAATCAGGATATTGTCGGGAGCGATGTCGCGATGGAACACGCCTTCCTTGTGCAGCACCTCGAGCGCCGACAGCAACGCGTCGAGCACGCTGCGGCAGGCGCCCTGGCCCGGCGGCAAAACCATGCCGGCGCGCACCTTGCGCAGCGTGCGGCCCTTGTAATAGGGCATCACCATGTAGGCGGTGCCGTTGTCTTCCCAGAAGCGGTAGACCTTGACCAGCGACGGATGGTCGAAGCGGGCCAGCATCCGCGCTTCGTTGACGAAAGAGCGCAGGCCGAGGGCAAAGGTCTCGGCCATCGAAACCGAACGCACCGACACCGACAGATCGCCGCCGCGGCCGGCCAGCGTGCCCGGCATGTATTCCTTCAAGGCGACTTCGCGCTCGAGCGCATGGTCCCAGGCCAGGTAGACGATGCCGAAGCCGCCGCTGCCGAGCACGCCACGGATCTCGAACTCGGCCACGCGCGCACCCACCGGCAGCGCGCTCGGCGTGTCGGCATGGTGGGTCGAGCTCCCTTCGGGTGAAGCGGGCGGCGGGACAACGGAGGCCATCTTTTCAGCTTAGCAGGGTGAACTCGGCCGCCCGAGCGAGCGCCAGCGGCACATCGGCCCCAGTTGCCAAACATCGCACGCCGCAGGCCGCGCAGGACGCCGGCAAACGATAGCGGCGCCGCACGCCAACTAGTTGGCACCTCTGGCCTCTCAAGTTCGCGCCGGGCCTGGCCGAAAAAGGTGCACGGCCCCAACCAATTCAAACCGGGGACGACAACCCGACCGGCCGACCGGCCGGCTCAGGAAATCAAACCACCGTAACTTTTGGAGCCCCACCATGGCAATGACGATCAATACCAACCTCGTGTCGATGAATGCCCAGCGCAATGCGTCTGCCTCGCAATCTTCGCTGGCCACCTCGATGCAGCGCCTGTCTTCAGGCATGCGTGTCAACAGCGCCAAGGACGATGCTGCCGGCCTCGCCATCGCCGAGCGCATGGGCGCTCAAGTGCGCGGCATGAACGTCGCGATCCGCAACGCCAACGACGCGATCTCGATGTCGCAGACGGCAGAAGGCGCGCTCGGCAAGGTCGGCGACATGCTGCAGCGCATGCGCGAACTGGCGGTGCAGTCGGCCAACGCGACCAACGGCACCAGCGACCGCGCCAACCTCGACGCCGAGTACACCGAACTGTCTGCCGAAATCGGCCGCACGCTGACCTCCACCAAGTTCAACGGCCAAGCCATCCTGGCGGCTGATTCCGGCGCCAAGGTCTTTCAGGTCGGCGCCAACAACGGCGAGACGGTCACGATCACGACGACCAACATGTCCACCAACGCCGGCATCACGGCCGTCACCGGTGGCGGCGTGGACACGCTGGCCACCGCCAACACCGCGCTGACCAACATCGACACCGCGCTGGACACGGTCAACAGCGAGCGTGCACTGTACGGCGCGTCGCAAAACCGCTTCGAGTCGGTCATCGGCACGCTGCAAGTCTCGGCCGAGAACCAGGCCGCTGCAAAGAGCCGCATCACCGACGCCGACTTCGCGGCGGAAACGGCCAACCTGTCGCGCGCCCAGATCCTGCAGCAGGCCGGCTCGGCGATGATCGCCCAAGCCAACCAGTTGCCGCAGCAAGTGCTGTCACTGCTCCGCTAAGCGACGAAATAGCGCGGCTCGTCTGAGCCGTATCCAAAGCCCGCTTCGACGTTCGCGCCGAGGCGGGCTTTTCTTTTGCGGGGCTTTCCGGCTGTTGTTCGGCCGATTGCCGCGCTAAAGCACTTCTGACAATGCCGACAAGCGTTGAACCCGATCGGGCAGACGCCGGTCCGGCACGAGTGACAGCACCCTGCGCCGGGAGTCAACGATTCTCACGGAGTGCTCAACATGCCCCAAACCATCAACACCAACCTCGTTTCGCTGAACGCGCAACGCAATCTGTCGATGTCGCAGTCTTCGCTGGCGACGTCGATGCAGCGCCTGTCGTCGGGCCTGCGCGTCAACAGCGCCAAGGACGACGCTGCCGGCCTGGCCATCGCCGAACGCATGAACGCGCAGGTGCGCGGCATGAACGTCGCCGTGCGAAACGCCAACGACGGCATCTCGCTGGCGCAGACTGCTGAAGGCGCGTTGGGCAAGCTCTCGGAAATGATGCAGCGCATGCGCGAGCTGGCCGTGCAGTCGGCCAACGCCACCAACGGCGTCAGCGATCGCGCCAGCCTCGACGCCGAATACCAGGAGCTGAGCGCGGAGATCACACGCACCATCGGCTCGACGCGCTTCAACGGCATTGCGATCCTCTCCACTGGCGCCGGAGCACAGGACTTCCAGGTCGGCGCCAACAGCGGCGAGACGGTGACGATCACCACCGCCGACATGTCCGCCGATGCCACCATCACTGCCGTGACCGGCGGAGGCCTGACGACTGTCGCCGCATCGACGCTGGCCCTGACCAACCTCGACGCCGCGCTCGACACGGTCAACGGCGAGCGGGCGCTTTACGGTGCGGCGCAGAACCGCTTCGAAGCGGTGATCGCCACGCTGCAAGTCTCGGCTGAAAACCAGGCCGCTGCACGCTCGCGCATCATGGATGCCGACTTCGCCGCCGAAACCGCGGCGCTGGCGCGTGCTCAGATCCTGCAACAGGCCGGCAACGCGATGGTCGCGCAGGCCAACCAGTTGCCGCAGCAGGTGCTGTCGCTGCTGCAGCGATAGCGCAGCGATCCGTGCAGCGTGTCACGCGCTGCACGGATTTCGCCAGCGCCGCCGCTCCAGTTTGCGCAAGGCGCTGCCGAAAACCGGACGACGACCGTCACCGGAAACCCAACACATGGCCACCATCACCTCCGCCGGCATCGGCAGCGGGCTCGACATCAACAGCATCGTCACGCAGTTGCTGGCCATCGAACGCCAGCCGCTGGTGGCGCTCGAGCGCCAGGAAACGCAACTCACGACGAAGCTGTCGGAGTTCGGCAAGATGCAGGGCATGGTTTCGGCGATGCGCGACAAAGCCAGCGCACTCAGCTCGTCGACGCTCTGGAACCGCACCTCCGGGTCCAGCGCCGACGCCGCCGTCACGATCTCCACCGCGAGCGGCGCCGCCGTCGGCGCCTATGCGGTGCAGGTGCAGCAGCTCGCCGCGGCGCAGACCGTGTCCAGCCGCCGCTTCAACGACGCCGACCCGGCCGCATTCGGCGCCGGCACACTGACCATCGAGCTAGGCGCCTACACCGGCTCGCCGACCGTCAGTGGCTTCAACGCCAAAGCGGGCGCTACCGCCCTCACGGTGACCCTTGGCGCCGAAGACGATACGCTGGCCGAGGTGCGCGACAAGATCAACGCCGCCAACGCCGGCGTCACCGCCACCGTCATCAACGACGCCAACGGCGCGCGGTTGGCCATCCGGTCGAAGGACAGCGGCGCCGAGAACGGCTTTCGCATCACCGCCACGGAGACCACCGACGACGGCGTGGCCAGCAACGGCTTGTCGGCATTGGCCTTCGATGCGCAAGCGGCCTCGCCGATGACATTCAACCAGCGCGCAGCCAACGCCCTGGCCACCATCAACGGCATCGACGTCGAGTCGGCCAGCAACACGCTGACCGACGTCTCCGATGGCGTCACGCTGAAGCTCGTCAAGACAACAACGGCGCCGGTTGAAGTGACCGTTTCCGCCGACAGCACGGCCGTGAAGACCGCGGTCGAAGACTTCGTCAAGTCCTACAACGAGCTGGCCAACTACATCCGAACGCAGACGGCGTTCAACGAAGCCAGTCAGACCGGTGGCCCGATGCAGGGCGACAGCCTCGTGCTCGGCATTCAGCGCCAGATGCGCGCGGTGTTGAACGATCCTTCTTCGGCCTCGTCTGTCTTCGGCCGTCTGTCGGACGTGGGGCTGTCGCTGCAACGCGACGGCACGTTGGCAATCCGGGCCAGCGATCTCGACAACGGCCTCGCCAACCTGGGCGAGCTGCAGAAGCTGTTCGCCACCAACGGCACGACCAATGCCGACAGCGGTTTCATGCGCCGCTTCAAGGAACTCGGCGATGTGCTGCTCGGGCCCGAAGGGGCCTTCGACACGCGCAAGGACAGCCTGCAAGCGCGCATCGACCGCAACGAGGAACGCCAGGATCAGATGGAAGCACGCCTGGCCTCCACCGAGCGCCGCTTGCGCGCGCAGTACACGGCGCTCGATCGCAACATGGGCCAGTTGAATGGCCTGTCGAGCGCGGTCAGCCAGCAGTTGCAGGCGCTGTCCAGCTTCTACGACGCGCGCAACAACGGCTGAGCTTTTGCTCGCGGACATTCGCGAAAATTCGCGGTCAATCCAAGCGATCAGCAGCCTCAAGCGCGGCGCTCCACGGACGATAACCCTGGCAAGCCCAGACACTTTCGTTCACAGGTAGCCGCCCCATGTACGCACCGCACCGCACCGCTGCTTCGGCCCATGGCCGGGCACCCCACGCCCAGATGTACAGCCGCGTCGGCGTCGAGACCGGCGTCCAGGGCGCCTCGCCGCACAAGCTGGTGGCGATGCTGCTCGACGGCTACTTCGAGTCGCTGATGCGCGCCAAGGCGGCCATGGCCGCCGGCCAGACCGAGATCAAGGGCCGCGAGATCGGCCGCGCGGTGCGCATCGTCGAAGAGGGCCTGAAGGCCAGCCTCGATCTGAGCGCCGGCGGCGCGCTGGCCGCGGACCTGTCGGACCTCTACGCCTACGTCACGCTGCGCTTGACGCAGGCCAACCTGAAGAACGACGCCGCGGCGCTCGACGAGTGCCGCGAGCTGATGAAGCCCTTGCACGACGCGTGGCAGTCGATCGCGCCGCAAGTCGACGGCCCCTTGGCACAACGCTGAAGCGCAAGGGAGATCACATCATGAACGCCACCACCACCTCCAACCCTCACGCGATGGACACCCGGCTGCTCGGCTACTACGAAGCCCTGGAGCGCGCCAGCAACGACATGCTGGCCGCGGCACGCGCCGCCAACTGGGACCAGGTCGTCAAGCTCGAAGGCGCCTGCGTATTGCTGATCGCGCAGTTGAAGCATGCCGCCACCGAGCACAACCTCGCCGTGGAAGAAGGCAAGCAGAAAAGCCGCATCATGCAGCGCATCCTCGTCAACGACGCCGAGATCCGCACGCTGGCCGAGCCCTGGCTGGAAGACCTCGACCAGATGATGACCGGAAAGTCCCGCACGCTGCACTAGCGCGTCCTCACACCATGAGCCCCCAGGCCAACCACTTCGAAGCGACGCAGCCTGCGCCGCTGTCCACGCTCACCGGCCGTGCGATCGACGAGTTTCGTGTCGATCATCCGGAGGAAGTGATGGCGCTGCTGCGCCGCCTGGTCGACAGCGCGGTGCTGGTGCAACTGTCGGCGCCCGGCGGCGCTGCCTACACCTCGACGCTGTGGGCCGTGGACGCGCCGGGGCGGCGCGTCAGCTTCGACGCCGACGCCGCGCACCCGCAGATCCGCGCGCTGGTCGAAGCCGGTGAAGCCACGGCAGTGGCGTACCTCGACGCCATCAAGCTGCAGTTCGATCTGCACGGCCTGATGCTGGCCCACGGCCACAACGCCAGCGCCTTGCAGGCTGTGTTGCCCGACGTGCTCTACCGCTTCCAGCGCCGCGAGTTCTTCCGCGTGCGCACGCGCGACAGCGCCGTCGCCCACCTGCGCCACCCGGCCTCGCGCGGCGAGATGCTGACGCTGCGCGTGCTCGACGTGAGCGTCGGCGGCTGCGCGCTGCAACTGCCGGCCGAGGCAGCGCCGATCGAGCCGGGTACCCCGCTCGACGGTGTGCGCCTCGAACTCGACGCTGACACCCTGCTCATTGCACCGCTCGTCGTGCAACACGTCAGCGGCGGCTTCGGCGCCAACAGCCGCGTCTCGCGCCTGGGCTGCTCGTTCGCGCGCCTCGACGGCACCGCACAGCGCGCGCTGCAGCGCTACATCGATCTGACGCAGCGGCGGGAGAAGTTTCTGCTGTTGGGCTAGAGCCTGCTGACGCGGGCCATCGAAGGTTTGGGCTGTGTCCTGCCCCTGCTCGACGCGCCAGCTGTAGTGCAGTGCGACTTGAGCGATCTGAAGCTACCGCGCTCCAAACGTCAGAGCGCTCCCATCACCGTGTCTGGATGCACTTCATCCAGCAGGTCGAGTGCAAGCGCTCGGGACGGCGGCCCGCTGACCAGCACGCCTTCTATGCGGTCTGCCGCGTCAGCCTTGTAGAGGATGCCCATGGACCAGTCCGGGAACGTTCGCGTCAACACATGATGGTCAATGGCCACCACGAAATCACTGTGCCGCCGATCGCGCGCGATCCGTTCGGCCAGTGCGTCCAGCAGCGCGGGCTCGCCTTCCAACACCTGAGCAAAGTGCCGCCCGGTGTAGAGCAAGCAGCCGGTAATGTCCTGCCGACGGTTGTTGCGCTGCGAGATCTGCAGGATGCGCCGCACTTCCACATCGTTCAGGTCGCCCGCCGCGCGGCTGATGTAGAAGAGCTGCCTGAGCGTTTTCACTTGTCGCTCGCTCAGACCTGCATGTTCATGATGTCGGTGTACGCCCGCACGAACTGGTTGCGTACCGCCAGCGCGGCCTGAAAACCGACCTGTGCTTTCTGCATCGACACCATCGTCTGCTCGAGGCTGACTGTCGGGTTGTCCATCTGCAGTTCGCGTTGCAGGCCTTGCGCTTCCATCTGCTGTGCGCTGACCGACTTCAGGGCCTGCGTCATGGCCGTGGCGAAGCCGCCTTCGGGGCTGCCCGCCTTCTTGGCCGACAGCGGCTGGCCATCCACGCCCAAGCCTGCGCGAGCCACGGCCTGCGCAAAGTTGAAGGGTTTCAGTCCACCGATCGCATCCATCTGTGATTCCTGTCACGCCGGTCGATGCCGACGATGGCCGCACTGTAGGTTGTCACGATCACTTGCAAGGAGCGGAAGTGAACGTCGTTTGTCCGACTGTTCGCGCTATAGCTTTTGCCCCCTGCGCCGAACAATGCCCTCCATTCCGGGACGCAAGGCCACGTGGCGTGCGCTCGGTCGGCACCTCACGCACACAACGAGCGCATGAACACCACGGCTGTTGCACAAGTTGGAACCCCCGCCGCGCCGCAGATCGGCGACAACGGCGCGCTGTCTCGTCTGGCCCTGCTGCCCGCGGCGGCGAAGATGAAGCTCGGCCTCGGTGCGGCTGGCCTCATCGCGGTGCTCGCAGCGCTGTCGATGTGGAGCGCGCGCGGTGACTACAAGGTGCTGTACGCGAACCTGAATGAGAAAGACGGCGGCGCAATCATTGCGCAGTTGTCGCAGATGAACATTCCGTACCGCCATGCCGACGGCGGCAACGCGATCCTGGTGCCGTCATCACAAGTGCATGACGCACGCTTGAAGCTGGCCTCGGCCGGCCTGCCCAAAGGCAGCGTGATCGGCTTCGAGCTGATGGACAACGCCAAGTTCGGTCAGACGCAGTTCCAGGAGCGGCTGACGTTCCAGCGCGGCCTCGAAGGCGAGTTGACACGTTCGATCCTGGCGCTTGGCGCCGTGCAGGCAGCGCGTGTGCACCTGGCGCTGCCGCAGCAGAACGGCTTCTTCCGCGAGCAGCAGAAGCCGTCGGCTTCGGTGCTGGTGACGCTGCACCCCGGCCGGGCGCTCGACCGCACGCAGATCGCCGGCATCGTGCACCTCGTCGCGTCCTCGGTGCCGGAGATGACGACCAAGGCCGTGAGCGTGATCGACCAGAGCGGCGCGCTGCTCTCGGCGTCCGCCGACGGCGCCAGCGGACAAGGCCTCGATGCGCAGCAACTGCAGTACGTGCAGCAGATCGAGCAGAGTTATCACAAGCGCGTCATCGACATCCTGGAGCCGATCGTCGGCCGCGACAACCTGCGCGCAACGATCGCCGCCGAGGTTGACTTCTCGCAAACCGAATCGACCGCCGAAGAGTTCAAGCCCAACCAGGGCAATGCACCCGCTGCCGTGCGCAGCATGCAGATCAGCGACTCGGGTTCCGGCGGGCAGAGCACGCCGTCTGGCGTGCCGGGCGCTGCTTCCAATCAACCGCCGGTGCCGGCCACGGCGCCGATCAATGGTGCCGCGTCGCCGTTGCAAGCAGGCCCAGGCGGCACGTCAGGCGGCAACTCGAAGCGCGACGCGGTGACGAACTACGAGGTCGACAAGACGGTGCGCGTGACACGCAACGCCACCGGCAACGTCAAGCGCCTGAATGCGGCCGTCGTCGTCAACCACCGCGTGACGACCGCAGCGAACGGCAAGACGACCAGCACGCCGTTGCCCGCGGAAGAGATCGAAAAACTGACCTCGCTGGTGCAGGAAGCGATCGGTTTCTCCAAGGATCGCGGCGACTCTGTGAAGCTGATCAACGCGCCGTTCAAGGCCGACGCGATCCCGAAGGCGCAGGACCTGCCGGTCTGGAAGCAGGACTGGCTGATCGACCTGGTGCGCAGCGGCGCCACGCCGGCCGCACTCGTGCTGGTGGCGCTGATCATCCTCTTCGGTTTCGTCAAGCCGGCGTTGAAGGCCGCGGCGCCCGCAGCGGCAGGGCCGGCCCAAGGCGGCAAGTTGAACGTCGTGGCTGACAACGCGGTGGCCTTGCCAAATGGCAGCCCGCCGATGCTCGAAGCGCCGCGCACGGCAGAAAATCTGGCCAACGCACGCAGCGTGGCCAAGGAGAACCCGGCCGCGGTGGCGAACATCGTGCGCGGTTGGGTGAAGGCGGAGGACGCATGAGTTCAGTCGCCATGAATGAAGCCGGGCTCGAAAACGCAGCGATCCTGCTGATGTCGCTCGGCGAAGAAGAAGCCGCCGAAGTCTTCAAGCACCTCGAGCCGAAAGAAGTGCAGCGCCTGGGCGAGACGATCGCGAAGATGAAATCGATCTCCCGCGAGAAGGTCGAAAGCGTGCTGGAGCAGTTTTCGAGCGTGGCCTCCGAGCAGAGCGTCCTTGTTGCCGACACCGATGCGTATGTGAAGAACGTGCTGACGCGCGCCCTCGGCAATGAAAAGGCCAAGCTGCTCACCGACCGCATCCTGCAAGGCAACGACGCCGCCGGCATCGAAACGCTGAAGTGGATGGACGCCGGCGCAGTGGCCGAGCTGCTGCACAACGAACACCCGCAGATCGTCGCCGCGATCCTGGTGCACCTGGATCAGGACCAGGCCGGACCGGTGTTGAAAGGCCTGCCCGAGCGCATGCGTAACGAAGTACTGATCCGCATCGCCTCGCTCGATGGCATTCAGCCCAACGCGTTGCGCGACTTGAACGAGGTCATGAGCAAGGTGCTGCGCTCCGGCGGCGAGATGCGCCGCGCTTCGCTGGGCGGCGTCAAGACGGCGGCCGAAATCATCAACCTGCTCGGCAGCCCGATCGAAACTTCGGTGCTCGACTTCATCCGCGAAGCCGATGCCGAGCTGGCGCAGAAGATCATGGACAACATGTTCATCTTCGACGACCTGAACCGCCTTGACGACAAGGGCTTCCAGGCGCTGCTGAAGGAAGTGCAGAGCGAGTCGCTGGTCGTGGCGCTCAAGGGCGCGACGCCCGAGCTGCGCGACAAGATCTTCAAGAACATGAGTTCGCGTGCCGCCGAGACGCTGAAAGAAGACCTCGAATCGCGCGGCCCGGTGCGGCTGTCGGAAGTCGAAGCCGAACAGAAGGAAGTGCTGAAGATCGTGCGCCGACTGGCCGACGAAGGCCAGATTGTGCTCGGCGGCGGAGGCGGCGATGAGCTCGTCTGAGCGAGCGACGGGCCGCCCCGAGGCCGCTCACTCCCCCTCGGGGGGACGGGCGCAGCGGAGCGGCGACCAAGGGGGCCCATCAACTCCCGGCTCCCGTTTTATCCCGCGCGAAGAGCTGGAAGGCTTTGCGAGCTGGCGGCCGCATGCGTTCGACGACGCAGCGGCGCCCACGCACGGCGTGCGCTCACCGAAAGTCGACGCGCAGCGCGCGGCCGGCGATCAGGCAGCGATGCAGGGCGCACGCCAGGCCGGGTACCAGGACGGCTACCGCGACGGCCTCGTGGCGCTGGAGAGTTTCAAGCAGGCTTTTGCCACGCAGATGAGCGCACAGCTCGGCGCGCTGATAGCGGCTTTCGATGCCGAATTCCAGCAACTCGAATCGGCGATGGCCGACAGCGTGGCGGCCAGTGCCGCCGCCCTGGCACGTCAGGTGGTGCGCAGCGAACTGGCGACGCGGCCCGAACTCGTGGCGACAGTCGCCGCACAAGCTGTCGAGGCCGTGTTGCTCTCGGCCAAGCACATTCGTGTACACGTGAATCCAGCCGATCTGCCGCTGGTGCAGCAAGGCGCAGCCGATGCGCTGGCGGCACACGGCGCACGGCTGTTGCCCGATGCCACGGTCTCGCGCGGCGGCTGCCGCATCGACTCGGACATCGGCCGCATCGATGCCAGCATCGATGCACGCTGGTCGCAAGCCGCCGCCACGCTCGGCCAGCCGCTGGCGCTGCGTGACGACATCATCATCAGTCGAGACGTGAGGGAATGAGCCCCCACGCTCTCTTCGTTCGCTGCCCCCCGGGGGGGCGTGCATGGCCCTTCGGAGCGGCCGGGCGGGCCATGCCATGAGCTTGTCCGCGCCCAATCGCTCGCAGCGCTGGTCCCATTACCTGCGCGACCTGCGCAACTTCGCCGAAGCGCCGCAGTCGCTCGAGGTCGAAGGCTCGCTCGTGCGCGTCACCGGGCTGGTGCTCGAAGCCGCCGGCGTGCGCGCACCCGTCGGCGCCGTGTGCGAAGTGCATTGCGACGGACAACCGCCGGTGCTGGCCGAAGTGGTCGGCTTCTCCGGGGACCGCGCCTACCTGATGCCGACCGGCGAAGTGCATGGCCTGCAATCGGGTGCGCGTGTGACGCCACGCCCGCCGCCGCTGGCGCCGCCGAAGCTCGGTTGTGAGAACCACCTGTGGCGGCGACGCGAAGACCGCGGCCTGCACCTGCCGGTGGGTGACGGCCTGCTCGGCCGCGTCGTCGACCCGCACGGCGCGCCGATCGACCGCCGAGGCCCGATCGGCAAAACGCGCCTCGAACCGATGCTGCGCCGGCCGATCAACGCGATGGACCGCGACCCGATCCGCCAGCCGCTCGACACCGGCGTGCGCGCGATCAACGCCATGCTCACCGTCGGCCGGGGCCAGCGCATCGGCTTGTTTGCCGGCACCGGCGTCGGCAAGAGCGTGCTGCTCGGCATGATGGCGCGCTACACCGCCGCCGACGTGATCGTCGTCGGCCTGATCGGCGAGCGCGGCCGTGAAGTCAAGGAATTCATCGAAGACATTCTGGAAGCCGAAGGTCTGGCGCGCAGCGTCGTCGTTGCCGCGCCGGCCGATGCGCCGCCTCTGGTGCGCATGCAGGGCGCGCACTACGCCACCGCCATCGCCGAGCACTACCGCGACCGCGGCCAGCATGTGCTGCTGCTGATGGACTCGCTGACGCGCTACGCGATGGCGCAACGCGAGATCGCACTGGCAATCGGCGAACCGCCGGCCACCAAGGGCTACCCGCCGAGCTGCTTTGCGAAGCTGCCGCAACTGGTGGAACGCAGCGGCAACGGCCGCGAGGGCTGCGGCTCGATCACCGCGTTCTACACCGTGCTCTCCGAAGGCGACGAC